>JAGAFM010000141.1 GCA_017612655.1 Clostridia bacterium
GGAAAGTGGGGGTTCCAGGATGAAATGCTCTCCGCCTTGAGAAAAGCATGGGAGCTTGCTGATGAAACGGAAAAGAAGCGGATCCGCCGGATCAAGGAGGTATTCGAGTCCTATTTCCTGACGCAGGGGAACGAAAACGCATAGTCAGTTACATGAAATCATTCTGAAAAGAGGTGAATCTCCTTGAAACGTGTTCTTTCCGTTCTGCTGACCCTTCTGATGGTCGTGCCTCTTCTTTCCGGGTGCGGCAGTGCCACTCCGGAAACGCCTGAGGAGGGAAGTTCCTCCTACCACGAAGACATTACGACGGAGCCGCCTCCCGCAACCGAAGAAGATCCGTTCGAAGGGGCGGATCCACTTCCCGCGGATCTCGTGATTCCTGACGCTGTGAAACTGGAGGACGGGACGGCTCTGGGAACAATCGTTCTCCCCGCCGGAGCGGATCAGGTGCTGACTTTTGCAGCGCAGGAACTGCAGACCCACATCAGGCTCGTGACGGGTGCCGAGACCCCGATTGTCTCCCGAACGGGAGAAGGGTACGGCTCCCTGGTTCTGGTGACGCCGGAGTCCCTGCCGCTCGTTGCGGAACGGTTCTCGGACGATATCGCGTGGCTTTCCGACCTTGGATCGAAGGAGACCGGAAGATTCGGCTCGGACGGTTTTTCCATCCGTCTGGCGGATTCCCGCGTGTACGTGATCGGAAATACCTCCCGGGGTACGCTGAACGGGGTTTACGACTGGATTGAGGAGAATCTCGGCGTTCTCTGGATCCGTGCGGACGAATCGTACGGAACGCTGTACGACCCGATGCCGGAGGTGACCGCGAAAGTCGCGGATTACCGGGAAAAATCCCCGTTTGAATACCGGGGCTGGAATCTGATCGGCATGCCCTGGTATATGGATTATCCGTATCCCGAGGTCATGCTTTCCCGGAACAAGCTGAACACGGAATGCTCTCCGTACGACACGGCGCGCCTTGATTCGATCGGCGTGAGGCTTTTTCCCTTCACTCACAACATTAAGAACCTGGTTCTGACCAGTCCGCTCTACGATCCGAACAACACGGAATACTGGGACACGGATTCCAAGGGGGTGCGGAATGGTCCGGACACCTCCGTCCAGATCAACTGGTGGTCCGAGGACGCCGTTCAGGCGGTGGCAGCAAGTCTGATTGAACAGGCCAAGCAGAGTGCCTACCGGTATGTTTTCATCGGGGAGGAAGATTCGAAAGCGGGCGTCGTCCGCCCGGAGGACACCGAACCGTTCGAATACGCTCCCGGTCAGTTCATTGCCCCCGAAGAAGACAATTATCTCTCCACCGTTGTGATGACGTTCTACAACCGGGTTGCCCGGATCATTAAGGAAGAACTTCCGGACGTCAAACTCGGGGTCTTCGCGTATAAAGTCATGCTGAAGACGCCCGCCTGCGCTCCGGATGACAACGTCCTCATCGTTTTCGCTCCTCTTGACGAAGATATGGCAACTCCTCTCTGCTCCTATGACATTAAGACCAAGAAAGGGATTACGACGAAAGTCCGCAGCTACTGCGATTACATCCGCTCCTGGAGCGAACTGGCAACTGACGTCGATATTTACAACTATTACGGATGCTGCAGGGCTGCCGCTTATTACGAGCGGCCCATCTGGGACAGAATCCAGCAGGATTTCCGCGATTACGTGACCCTTGGGATTACCGGCGTGACTTCGGAGGGGACCACGGACTTCAACGCCTACGACGCCTGGGTTCCGGAACCGGTCGGCTGCATCCGTTTCTGGGACATGAACGCGCTGACCTACTGGCTGTACTCCCGTCTCGCCTGGAATCCGGATGAGGACGTGAATGCCCTGATTCACCTCTTCTGCGAAAAGGCATATAAGGACGCCGCTCCCATGATGGAACACTACTACGAACTGCTGAAGTACGGATGGGACAGGGGCAACGCCAGAACGGACTGGTCGATGGATATTCATCACTTTTGGGACTGGGATTTCTATTACGAGTACTATGTCAAGTTCCCGAGAATCGCGTCCGAGATGAAGGCGACCCTTGAAGCGGCCTGGGAGGCTGCCGACGAATCGGTCCGCACCCGTCTCGCCTATCTGAAGGAAACAGTGATAACGTATCTCCATCCGATCATAGACGACGGATTCGGAGAGCCTTTGACGGAAGAAGGCTGAGCCCCATTTTCTTCGCTGTTTGTATTTTTTAAATTTATTCTTTCTTGAAGGAGACTGTTTTTATGAGACGACTGGTTTGCGCTCTGCTGGCACTTCTGATGTTCCTGCCGCTTCTTTCCGGGTGCGGCACTGCCGCTCCGGAAACACCCGAGGATGGAAGCTCTTCCTACCATGAGGATGTCACAACCGAAGCGCCTCCGCCCGTAACCGAAGAAGATCCCTTCGAAGGGGCGGATCCACTTCCCGGGGATCTCGTGATTCCTGACACCGTGAAACTGGAAGACGGAACACCGATCGGTACGATCGTTCTTCCGGCAGGGGCGGATGAGGTGCTGACTTTAGCAGCTCAGGAACTGCAGACCCACATCAGGCTCGTGACAGGAGCCGAGACCCCGATTGTCTCCCGCACGGGAGAAGGGTACGGTTCGCTGATTCTCGTGACGCCCGAGACACTCCCGCTCGTCGCGGAACGGTTCGCGGACGATATCGCGTGGCTTTCCGACCTTGGATCGAAGGAGACCGGAAGATTCGGATCGGACGGCTTTTCCATTCGTCTGGCGGATTCCTGCGTCTATCTGATCGGCAACACTTCCCGCGGCGCGCTGAACGCCGTTTACGACTGGATTGAGGA
>JAGAFM010000142.1 GCA_017612655.1 Clostridia bacterium
AAGAAACCTCTTTTGCCAGAAATGACAAAAGAGGTTTCTTTTCAGCTAATTCAGGTGGAAAATCGGGTTTCGGGAGAAAGAGCCTGTCAGGCTGGAGAGGAAGACCACAGTCCGTGAAGATTGCAGTAGCAGTACGCGCTGATGACTTCGTCATCCCCGGTCAGAAGGAAACGAGCGGAAGGTGATGATCCGGGAACGAGTTTTTTCCTCTGCCGTCCCTGTTTAGTTTCCAGCAGAATCCATTCAATGAAATGCTGATCCGTCATGGGGTGCTCGGAAGAGCCGACGAACACAGTTGCTTCGTTTCCGGAAACGGATATCACGGGAACGTGTTTTTCTCCTGAACCGTCCGAAGTGTTCGGTACGAGAGGCTCCATCTTCTCCCCGCAGCAGTAGCATCTGACGCCTGAGTCGTGGATGTGTGCAATGATATTCCCGCAGTGTGAGCATCTGTAAAAGGTCATTGAGATTCCTCCTTTTTAGAAGTGATTGGGTTGGGGGTGACGGAGTCGCCTGAGAGAGAGTCAAGGAGTGCTTTTAACATCGGAAGGATGTCTTTGAGTACGGTCGATTTGGAGTCTCGATTGACAAATACGGGGATCGTTGTCAGGTCCGCCGGATAATGCCGGAGAGTCACAGGGCCTTCTATTGTTCTGCCGGAGAGCAATTCTTCCCAGGAACCTTTCGGGAGATAGATATCCCGTTCCGTCGTTCGGTCCAGAATCGGCGCTACGAGGAAACCGTCTCCCAGCAGATATTCGTCCTCGCAGTCGAGACAGGCGGGGTCGGTTCCATCCCAGAGTGCAAGGGCTCTCATCAGAGGAAGACCGGTCTTGGAGGAGATGCGACCCTGTTCCACCAGATACGGACGCAGGAGATCGTGCGCTTTTGCATAGACACGGTAGATCTGTTTCACGGGAGCTTCGAAATCGTACGGACGCATAACTTTTCCGTGCGTCTGGATGTTCGCGGTAAAGCATCCAAATTCTATGCCGCGCACAAAGACCTCATCCTCCGGGTCGGTTTCCTGATTGCGGGCGGGACGGTATCCACCCATATCAAAACTCATAAAGGGGATTCCGGACAGTCCTGCAGTCAGGACGCCGCGAAGAATCACGTGCAGATAGAACCACTCTCTCAACTGATCGCCGGCCCACAAGAAGGGATAGCGCTGTGCTCCGATTCCGCCTCCTCTGGAGAAATTCATTCCTCCTCCGGGAAGGGAACTGTAGTAGCGGTACATCAAGGTGTTGTAGAGTGTGGGATACCAGTGATGAGCTCCGGATGTCTCCCTGCCGTCATGAAAGACCAGTTCCTCATCGTCCGGGAACAGTTCGCAGAAATCGATCTTAGAGCCTCGAACCAGTGCGTCCTTTGTCAAAGGTCCCCAGACTTCTTTTTGCCACCACTCCACGGCTTCCGGATTGGTGATGTCCACGTATACGTGTGTTCTGACACGGTCACCCTCAGGGTTGTCGGCGGGATTGAAACTGTGGGTCTGAGGGAGCTGAACGCTTCCGTCCTCTTTCCTGTGGACGAAATATTCCGGCTTGGCGCCGAAAGAAGATTCTGCGTTTCCGGGGATTTTCCCGCAGAAATGGTACATCATCAGGCGCTTTCCATCTTTTGCCAGTTCTCGCGCGGTTTCCGCCAGCGCGGCATTTCGGTTGGGATCGTAGGTGTCCCATCCCTCAACAATAACCGCTTCCCATGGAAAATCGTTCTCCTTCATCGCATCCCGCATGGCGAGGATTCCTTCGGGGTTGGAGAAGTCCGGTGAATAGCGGCAGACCTGAGTGCCGTAAAGCCACTCGGCAGGCTCCGGACAGAAACCGGAGAGTACGGAGTAGCCGTAAAGCACATCACTCATCCGGTCACTGGCGAAAAGATAGAGATCCATAGGGACATTTCCCATTACTCTCAGTTCATAACTGCCGTCTCCCGAAGTGTCCAGATCAAACAGGCAGCGTTCGAAACGGTTGAGAAACAGACCGTGTCCCTCCGAGGAAACAAGGAGCGGAATGGGGACATAGGAATTGCCTTCCCACTGGAGCCACCGGTCGGAAGCGAAAATCTCCGTGACAAGCCCGCGGCGGTTCAGACGGTCAAACCGTTCTCCTGTTCCGAAAATCCTCTCGTCCGGGGAGAAGACTCCGAAAACCGACGTGCTGACTCCGTTATCCTCAACCCCGGTCAAACGAACCGCTTTTCTTCCCGAGGGAGTATAGAGAACAAGTCCCTCCTCATCCAGACGGACAGACGATCCGTCCGAAGCATTGAGACCGAAGGGGAGGACCTGAATGGGCTCTTTTGTCAGACAGGGTGTTTCTTTGAGATCCCTTGCGAGGATTTGACCGGCCCCGAAATCAGAGAAGACTCCGCTTTTTGCGGTCTGGAGCCTCCAGCCGTGATTGCCGGTATAGGTCAGACGGCAGGGAAGTCCGCCGAAATCAAAAAGGAATTCATCCTGTGTTTGTTTGGCCATGATGAATGCCATCCTCCTTTTGTATGAACGCTCCTTCCAGGACTGCCCGGGTGCGGCAGAGGCCCTGTTCCGTTCGCCGGAAAAAGAGCATCGGGGGCAGAAGAACCCCTTGACCATTCTACCACATTCCTCCCGCCTTTTCAATCGTTTCTGAAGAATTGTTTCTTCTCAGAGTTGCAACATGGTGAATTGTTCCCTCCGGGAAGGGGGAATCCATCCGGTTTGTCTTCTTCAGCATAACCGCCTATTGACAAAAACGGTTTTGGATGGTAAACTCGTTGATAGAACAATGTCCGGGTGGATCTTCTCAGCCGGACGGAATGGAGGACCGAATGGAGGCATTAACCTTCTCGCTTTCGCTGTCAGAGATCCCTTGCGATTGTTCTTTCCGGAATAATTCGGGAACAACTTTGTCCTTGGAGGCATCCGGAACCCAGTTGACCGTTTCGGTCTATTACGATTACTCAACGGCTCCCCTTTGCCTCAGAGCTGCCGTCTCCGTCGGCGACAGGGTACTCTTAACGATCCTGCCTTACCGGATTGAATTATCCGTAAACGGAAAAACGGAAGACGAAGAATGGCCGGTCGGGAGTCTTCTGTTTTCTCAGGATGACAGCCTTTCCCCAGAAATGTCCGTCTCGGTTGAAAGAAAGGAATACGTGACAGGACCAGAGCCGGATGTGCTGGGTACGTTCCGCGGCGCCGAAGGCTGGAAACCGGCAGAAAATGTATTTGTTGGAGACTGCATGCCTTATGTTCATCAGGGAAAGTATCACGTTCTTTACCTGAAGGACCGTCACCACCACAGAAGCAAATGGGGTCTGGGCGCCCACCAGTGGGAACACATCTCTACGTCCGATTTCGAGAACTGGAGCGTTCATCCGATGGCCGTTCCGATCACGGATCCTCTGGAGGGGTCGATTTGTACGGGCTCCTGGATCTGCTCCCCAGAGAAGGAATATCTGTTCTACACCGTGAGACGGGGAGGGGACATTCCCGCACCGATCCGGAGAAGCGTATCCTCCGACGGGTATCATTTTGAGAAAGATGAGGATTTCGGCTTTATTCTGCCGGAACGGTATCGAAGGTTCAGCGCAAGAGATCCCAAGGTCTTCTCGGGGGCGGATGGGTTCTATCACATGTTCGTGACCACCAGCGACCCGAAACTGGATCGCGGATGCCTTGCACATCTGGTTTCAACAGACCTGGATCACTGGAACGATACGGAGGAACCGATCTTCTTTGATGATATTCCCGATGAACCGGAGTGTAGCGATTATATCTGCTACGGCGGTTTTTATTATCTGATCTACAGTCAGCGGGGAACCAGGTACCGTTTTTCCGACAAACCTTTTTCCGATTTCCGGGAGCCGAAGGATCCAATCATACCATGCGCTTCCGTTCCAAAGGGAGCAGTCTGGGACAACCGGATTGTCTTTGCGGGATTTCTGTCAGACGGCGGTTACGCGGGAACCATGACATTCCGGTCCGCTGTCGCGGATGAAAACGGAGAACTCCGGTTTCTCCCTAAAGAACAGGGAGAGAGGCGATGAGCGATCTGCAGGACGCAATGCGTCAGAGACACAGCGTACGGCGCTATTTGAAGGCGGACATCCCGGAGAGTACGAGGCTTGCCCTGGAATCTTTCGTCGGGGAGATCAACGGTCAATCCGGCCTGCATGTCCAGATCCTCTGGGATGAGCCGGACTGTTTCGCGTCTCCTCTCGCACATTACGGGCACTTTGAGAACTGCTCGCATTATCTGTCGATGACAGGTCCGAAATCGATGGCCGATCTGGAAGAAAAGTGCGGATACTACGGGGAGAGGATCGTCCTGATGGCGCAGAGCCTTGGTCTGAACACCTGCTGGGCCTATCTGACCCACGGGAAAAGCAAGGCACAGATTTGTCCCGGTGAGAGGGAAGTCATCGTCATCGCGCTGGGGATCGGCGCCACGCAGGGCGTGCCGCATCAGGGCAAAACTCCTCGGGAAGTCAGCAACCTTTCCGATGACAGCCCGGACTGGTTCCGCAGAGGAATCGAAGCCGCTCTTCTGGCACCAACGGCTCTCAACCAGCAGAACTTCCGCCTGCTCCGTTCTGGAACAGAGGTGACCGCTGAAACCACCGGACTCGGTCCCTGCCTGAAAATCGATCTGGGAATCGTAAAATGCCACTTTGAACTGGCAGCGGGAAGAGAGCAGTTTCGATTTGGAACAAAGGAATAGCTTGGAAGACGCCGAAAAAGCAGCCTGAAGATCCGTAAACGATCTCCAGGCTGTTTTGCTGACGTG
>JAGAFM010000143.1 GCA_017612655.1 Clostridia bacterium
GGTCACGCTCGGGAAGGATGGTTCTTGTTTTGCCACTTCCTGCGGGGCGAGGGGATACATTCCCGCGCACCCCGCCAAAGCCGTCGACACCACCGGGGCCGGTGATACTTTCTTCGGAACCTTTCTCCACGAAGTATCCGTCCATTCTCTGGATCTCCGGGACGGAACAGCCGTCCGTCACGCAGTGGAACTAGCCACCAAGGCGGCCGCTCTCAGTACGGAACGCAAAGGCGGCGCCCCGTCCATCCCGGAATACGGAAAACTGATCTGATCCGGCCTGTCCGGAGCGATCCCCTGCATGAGCCATTCTCCGCCGCACCGGCTCCGGCAAACGGAGGGACAGACGGCGGAATCTGATTTTTGAAGGAGGAACTCCTTTGGCAAAAAAGTCTAAGAAATCCTCAAAGAAGAGCGGAAACTCCGGGAAAGGGGAAACCCGCTCCGTGAAGCAGTCAGCGAAAAACAAGAAGGATGCGCCCGGGACCCAGGAAGGAAAAGGCCGGAAGGAACAGACCGCGAAACAGCCGCCGAAAGACCTGACCCTGATCCTGATTCTCTGGTCCGGTCTGTTTTTCATCATCGGACTAGCTTTTTTGATCAGCATGGCTTTTCCCGGCTGGCTGGGAGCCGTCGGGGAACCGCTGAACGGCTTTCTGCGCGGTGTGTGCGGATATGCAGGCTACGCTGCAGCGATCTTTTTCATTTTGGGTTCCCTCTTCTTGAGGGGAGATGTCATCAACCGGCGCAACGTTTTTCTTAAGATCGTCTTTGCGCTGGTCACCGTCTCCATTATCGCCATGTACTTCCATATCGGAGTCGGGAATGACCCTGTTTTTGATTCCGATTCCATCGGCAATTACTGTGCCGCTCTTTACAGACAGGGAAGCATCGGTTTCGGCGGAGGAATTCTCGGCGGGATTTTCTTCAGCATCTTCGGCTTCCTCGGAACATTCGGACTGTTTCTCATCTCCATCCCCGTTCTTCTGCTGACCACGCTCGGCTTTTTCGGGATGACACCCATTTCCTTTTTCGGAAGAATCCGGTACCTTTTCAATGTCGCCAGGACCCGCAGAGATCAGGCGGAGGAAGCCGCCAGACCGGCCCGGGAGGCCAGACGCGCAGAAGAAGATCAGCGCAGGCAGGCCGCCGAGGCGCTTGCCCTTCAGCATCAGAACTACAAGCAGGAACGCATGGCCGAGCGCCGACGCGCCCGCCAGCTCGCCCAGGAGCAGCGCGCCGCGGAGATCGAGGCACGACGCAAAAAATCCATGGATCCGGATCTGTACGTAGGCCTCGGAACCCCGGCCGCCCGATCCGTTTCCGAAACGTCCCCCTCCGGGCAGCAGCAGCCGGTCTTCGCACCGGAAATCCGGGATGACGATTTTACCGACAAGAAGAGAAAAAAACCGTCCGCGGTAAAACCGGAAGCTGCAGAAACAGAGAAGATCTCCACGCCTTCCGTCCAATCCGATCCCTCTCCTGAAATCGGACCGCCCCCGGCGTCGCGGGATAGTCTTCCCGGATTCCCGGAGTCGACGGAACCCCTTTCCGAAACCTCTACAGCCGGTGAAGAGGGCGAGGACATTTCCAGTCCCCTTCCGGATCAAACCGAGGCAGCTTCGGCGGCTCCTTCGGAAGCGCTGGACGAGACAGCCCAGCTGCTCGCCTCGCTCAACGCAGCCTATCAGCTGGATTCCGATCGCAAGCCCGCGCCGGAGCCTCCTCCCCCTCCGCCTTATCTGTTTCCTCCGGTTTCCCTTCTGCACTCAGACCTGAACCAGACCAGTGAAGACACTTCGCAGGAACTGAGAGAAAATGGGGAGCGGCTGGTGGAAATTCTGAAAAGTTTCCATGTCAACACCCGTGTCGTTGCCGTCTCCAGAGGCCCCACGATTACCCGGTATGAACTGCAGCCCGACGCAGGCGTCAGGGTCCGATCCGTTGCGAATCTGGTCGATGACATCGCACTCGGGATGGCGGCAAGCGGTATCCGAATCGAGGCACCGATTCCCGGGAAGAGTGCAATCGGCGTAGAAGTGCCCAACCGCAACGTGGCCACCGTGTATATCCGTTCCCTGATTGACACCCCCGCCTTTCGTTCCGCGAAAAGCAAACTGACCACCTGCTTGGGAATGGATGTTGCCGGCGCGCCGATTTACCTCGATATTGCGAAAATGCCCCATCTTCTCATTTCCGGTGCCACCGGAATGGGAAAATCGGTCTGTATCAACTCCCTGATTATTTCCCTGCTGTACAAAGCGGCACCCGAAGACTGCCGTCTGATCCTGATTGATCCGAAGAAAGTGGAACTGAACATGTACAGCGGGATTCCCCATCTTCTGGTTCCGGTTGTTTCCGATCCCAAAAAGGCCGCGGGTTCCCTTCACTGGGCAGTGACCGAAATGGAGCGCAGGTTTGAACTGATCGAAGATGTCGGAATGCGGAATATCCAGGGCTATAACGACATCACCAAAAACGATCCTGACCGCGAGCATCTTCCCCATATTGTCATCATTATCGACGAGCTCGCCGATCTCATGATGACCGCCCCCGATGATGTCGAGCAAAACATCTGCCGTCTCGCTCAGAAGGCACGGGCTGCCGGGATGCACCTCGTGATCGGTACCCAGCGTCCCTCCGTCGACGTCATTACCGGACTGATCAAGGCCAACGTTCCTTCCAGAATCGCTTTCCACGTTTCCTCTCAAATGGACTCCCGCGTGATTCTGGACATCTCCGGCGCGGAGAAACTTCTCGGACGCGGAGACATGCTTTATGCTCCGGTCGGTTCCTCCAAGCCGACCCGTGTTCAGGGCGCCTTCGTTTCCGAGGAAGAGATCGACGACATAACCGCGTTCATCAAGCAGAACTCCGGCCAGATCGAGTACTCCGAAGCGATCATCAGCACCATCGACAAGGAAGCCGCTCTCTGCGGCCAGAAAAAAGGATCTCATCCCGATTCCGAGGGAGAGGATTCTCTGGACGGAGACGGAGACCCGATGCTGATCAATGCGCTCGAACTGGCGCTCGAATCGGGCAAGATTTCCACTTCCCTGATCCAGCGCCGCCTGTCTCTCGGCTATGGCCACGCGGCAAAACTGATTGATCTGATGGAACAGAAAGGATATGTCAGCGCTCCTGACGGGCAGAAACCGCGTCAGGTGCTGATTACAAGGGAACAGTATCAGGAAATGCGGATGCGAAGCGACCCTTCCTGATTCCCCCGAGGTTGATTTCATGAGTTTTTTTATTGCGATTGACGGCCTGGACGGGTCAGGGAAACACACCCAGACCTCTCTCCTCTGCCAGTGGCTCCGGGAACAAGGCAGGGAGGTTTGCGCCCTTTCTTTCCCCTGCTACGGGAAAAAGAGCGCAATTCCCGCCGAAATGTATCTCAACGGGGAACTGGGCGGGAAGCCCGAAGACACCAATGCCTTCGCCGCCTCCGTCCTCTTCTCGGTTGACCGGTATCTGTCCTACCGGATAGACTGGAAGGAACTGGCTGACAGAAAAGACGCTGTCATTGTATCCGACCGCTATTCCACGGCAAATGCCGTCCATCAGCTTTCCAAGATGCCGAGGAGTGAGTGGGAGTCGTTTTTGTCCTGGCTGTGGGATTTCGAGTTTCAAAAGCTCGGCCTTCCGAAGCCGGATCTGGTTCTCTACCTGGAGATGCCTCCCTCCGTTTCCAGAAAACTGATCGTGTCCCGATCCGAAGAAACGGGAAGAAAACAGGATATTCACGAGATGGATTTCTCGCATCTGGAAAAGAGCTACGCTGCCGCTCTCTATGCCGCGGACGCACTCGGATGGGATACCATCCACTGTGCGGAAAACGGAGAACCGCGGTCGATTCCCGACATTCAGGAGGAGATCCGCGCACACGTTGCAAGTGCTTTGAAAAACGAGGACGCAATACGATGATTTATCTATTTCTGGCAGACGGATTTGAAGAAACGGAAGCCATAACGCCTTTGGATCTGATCCGGAGGGCAGGCGGGGAAATCCGCACCGTCGGTGTTCCCGGGACACGAGTCACCGGTTCTCACGGAATCACCGTGGAAGCGGACCTTTCCCTTTCGGATTTTCAGATCGACGACTCCATTGAAATGCTGATCCTCCCGGGAGGAATGCCGGGAACCGTGAATCTCGATTCCGCCCCGAAGGTCCACGAGGCAATCCGCTTCGCAGCGGAGCGGGGACTTCCCATCGGGGCAATCTGTGCTGCTCCCTCCATTCTGGGGAGAATCGGGCTGCTATCCGGTCATGCCGCGGTCTGCTATCCAGGGTTCGAAGATCAGCTGATCGGCGCGGAGATCTCCGCGAAGTCCGTCGTGGTGGATGAAAATCTGATTACGGCTAAGGGAATGGGCGTCGCCTTGGAATTCGGTTTGTGTCTCGTAGAGGTTCTTTTCGGAGAAGATGAGGCGAAACGGATCCGGGAATCCGTTCAGTCTTCCTGACGCAGTGGCCACCGGTCTGTCAGCGGAAAAAGCCGTCCTGCGGCACCGTTTCCGCAACCTCCGGAGTTCTCTCCCGGAACCACGCCGGGAACAGCTGAATTCCCGCATCTGCGACCTTTTTCTGGGAACGGAAGAATACCGGAACGCCGATGTCCTGCTTCTGTACGCCTCCCTTCCGGAAGAGGTCGATCTCTCCCGGATCGAACGGCAGGCCCGCAAAGACGGAAAACAAATCGCCTTTCCTCTCTGCAACCCGGAGGCCTCGACCCTTTCGTTCCGTTTGACGGAATCAGCCTCCGACTTGATTCCCGGATTTTTCGGAATTCCGGAACCCCGTCCGGATACCCGGGCGCTCCCCCTGCAAGGGATCCCGTCCGACCGTTCCGTCTGCGTGGTTCCCGGGATTGTCTTCGACCGAAAAGGATTCCGGATCGGCTTCGGAAAAGGGTATTATGACCGTTTCCTTCCCTCTTTTCCCGGAACCCGGGTCGGACTCGCCTTCGATTGCTGCGTTGTTCCCTCCCTTCCTGCGGAACCTTTTGACCAAGCTGTCTCACTTCTCGTTACCGAAAAAGGAGTTTTGACTGTCCATGAGTGTTAGAAGGGCGCTTACCGTTCCCCTGCTCCCGCTCTTCGTGTTCGCCGCTCTGTTCTTTTCGGAGCAGATTGACATGAACCGGCTGATGGGATCCCGTGGCGCATATCTTTCCTTTGTCATCATCCAGCTGCTCTGCATCTACCTTCCGGTGGTCTTTTACTGCAAGGCGAGAGAAATCGTCACGGCGTCCCACCTGAAGATCCGACCGTTCGGACTGGAAAAAGCTGTTTTTCTGCTCTTTTCGGTTTTCTTCATGATCTTCGCCATGACTGCCGTGGAACTCGTCATGCAGTCCATAGGCGTCGGAGACGGCCTCTATGCACACTCCGTCTTCCATCTGTACGGAAGAGATCTTCCCGATTTGGGAACGAATGTCTACGATACGCTCTATATCGCCGTAGTTTTTGCGGTCATGCCCGCTCTCGGAGAGGAACTTCTGTTCCGTTCCGTTCTGTTCTCGGAATACGAATCTCTCGGTGCGCCTGCCGCAATCTTTCTAACCGCTCTTCTTCACGCGTTCCTTCCGATGAATTTCACCTCCCTTCTCCCCTCTTTTGTCGGAGGCCTGATTCTCGGGTTTACCGTTTACATCACACAATCCGTCCTTGCCTCTCTTGCCGTACACTTTCTGTATAATCTGTACGCGCTGTTCATTCAGGAGTACATCTGGGCTTACATTTCAAAGCCGGAGAACACTCTTTTCTTCGCCATTCTGCTTTCCGCCGCACTTCTGTTCTCGCTGATCCTGATTCTTTCGCAGGCGGAACATGTCATGTACGGAAAGGGAATCCGGTCCGAATATGCCCCTTCCTACGTTTCGGTCGACGTGGAAACCCGGCGTTTCTTCTGTCCCGATCGAAAGTACATCGCGATAGCCTTCATTTCTCCAACATTTATCCTTTGCGCCGTTCTTTTTGTCATCCGTGCCGCAGGCTGGTTCTGATCCGGATGGTTTCCGAACACCGCTGACAAGCACGAGAAAGGATGTACCGTTCATGCCAACAGACGATCATAATCAGAACCCTGTTCCCTTCGACGCTCTTTCGGAAGAGGAAAAGCGGAATGCCCTCCTACTCCTCTCCCGGGGGAAACTGTCGGAAGAGGAAAAGCGGGTGTTTGCGGAGTCCTGCCGATCCAGCACCTCCCTTACCGACACGGAAAAAAAGCGGATCAAACAGGCATTTGCTCTCAGCAGTATGACAGAGGAAGAGCGAAAAGATTTCTTCGCCAGAAGACACGCCTCCGCTCCCAGGCAGGACGGAACTCCGGAGTCTTCCGAAGGGGGAATCCGTCAAACCGCTTCCGAACAGCCTCCGCAGAATGACGCAGAGAGGCGGGAAGAACAGACTGCCCCGCGGGAAGGGGTCCATCCGAATCCCTCCGTCCAGTCCGATGCTTCTTCCGCTTCCGGGCGCACTTCTTCCACCGAACGTCAGGCTACTCCGGAAGAGATCCGGAAGAACGCCGTGGTCGACCTTCACAAGGGACGGGACGAGCGGAAGCAGAGACAGAAGAAAGATCGAAAAGAAGCGAAGGAAACGTACGAAAGCGATTCCGGCAGCACAACCGTGACGTCCCTTTTGAAAGGAATCGTCTATATCGTTGCGGTTCTGGTCATATCCGCCTTTCTCTCCTGGAGCATCATCACCATCGGGAATGATATCTATGCCTTCGT
The DNA here is from genome assembly GCA_017612655.1 of Clostridia bacterium. Taxonomy (GTDB): domain Bacteria; phylum Bacillota; class Clostridia; order Oscillospirales; family CAG-272; genus RGIG3925. Next base: position 6,737 of record JAGAFM010000143.1, read on the forward strand.
CAAGAGCGACGCGACGGTCAAAGTGGTGATTACCGAGGACATGACCGTTAAGGATGTCGCGCAGATGCTGTACGAAAACGGCGTCATCAAGTTTCCCACCGTCTACGAGCTCTATATCCGGATAAAGAACCGAAATACCAACTATCTGGTAGGGGAATACGAAGTTTCCCCCTCTATGAACTACAAGCAGCTCAACAACACCTTCACCTACGTGGAATCCACCCGGCAGCAGGTTATCATCACCATCCCGGAAGGATACACCGTGGACCAGATCATCGACCTATTCCTGTCTTACGGAATCGGAACCAGGGAAGGATTTGTGGATGCGATCAACAATTATCCGTTTGAGGGATACCGTTTCCTGGATGAACTGTCCGCAACGACTCTGGACCCCCAGAGAAAATATCGTCTCGAGGGATATCTGTTCCCGGATACATACTATTTCTTCTCGGATTCCACGGAAGCAGCCGTGATTTACAAGATGCTCGACAACTTCCAGCGCAAAGTCACCGACGCCCACTACGACCGTGCGAAAACGCTCGGCTATACCATGGATCAGATTATCACTCTCGCCTCCATGATTCAGGGCGAAGGTTCCACGCTTTCCGATTTTGAAAACATCTCCTCCGTATTCCACAACCGTCTGGATCACGCTTCCATCTACCCCAAGCTCCAGTCGGACGCAACCCTCCAGTACGTCATGAAAAACCGTACTGCGGATATCACGGCGGAAGACCTCGTAATTGACTCAAAATACAACACCTACCTGTACGACGGGCTTCCCCCGAGCGCTGTCTGCAACCCCTCTCTGGACGCTATCGACTGCGCTCTCTATCCGGCAGAAACCAAATATTACTACTTCATCGCTGACCGCAGCGGCGTCACGCACTTCTCCGAGACGCTGCAGGAGCACGAAGCGCTTCGGAAGGAGTTTTACGGATCCGACTCATGAGGAACAAGCCTGAACTGCTCTCCCCGGCGGGGAGCATGGAAAAACTGAAGGCCGCCCTCCTCTACGGGGCTGACGCGGTTTACCTGGCGGGCACCGCGTTCGGAATGCGGTCCGCCGCCGCCAATTTCAACGAAGAGGAACTCGCTTCCGCCATCGCGCTTGCCCATCAGAGCGGGAAACGGGTTTATCTGACCGTCAATACCATGCCCAGGGAGGAGGAATACCCCTCCCTGCTCTCCTTTCTTTCCTGTGTTTCCGCACTGGGACCGGACGCCTACATCATCGGAGATCTAGGCGTCTTTTCCTGTGTCCGCAGAATGCTCCCGGACGCAGAGATTCATGTTTCCACCCAGATGAGCTGCGTCTCCTCCGAAGCGGCCAGAATGTGGCACTCGCTCGGGGCCAAACGCATCGTCCTCGCACGGGAACTGACCCTGTCGGAGATCCGGTCAATCCGGGAAACCGTTCCGGAGGACGTGGAACTGGAAGTCTTCATTCACGGTTCCATGTGCGTCTCTTATTCTGGAAGGTGTCTGCTTTCCAACTACTTCACCGGGCGGGACGGAAACCGCGGGCAGTGCGCACAGCCCTGCCGGTGGAATTACCGCCTGACGGAGGAGTTCCGGCCGGACGATCCGGTCCCCGTGGAAGAAACCGCGGACGGGACGTTTATCATGAGTTCCAAGGATCTCTGCATGATCGAGCATATTCCGGAGCTGGTACAGGCAGGCATCGACAGCTTCAAAATCGAGGGACGGATGAAAAGCGCCTACTACACCGCCGTTGTGACCAACTCCTACCGGATTGCCATCGACCGCTACTGTTCCGATCCGGAGGGGTACCGGTTTGATCCGGTTCTCCTGGAGGAACTGGAAAGCGTCAGCCACAGGGAGTACGCAACCGGGTATTTCTTTGACAGAACCGACAAAAATGCACAGACGGTGTCCGCCCCGGGATACCTGCGGGAAAAGGCCTATTTGGCCGTTGCAACCGGATACGATCCGGAGACGGGGCGCGCCTCCTTTCTCCAGCGGAATAAAGTTGTAAACGAGACGGATGCGGAACTCCTTTCCCCGGGACAGCCCGGCAGAAAACTCCGGGTTTCGGACATGAGAGACGCGGAGGGGTGTCCGATTCCTTCCGCCCCGCATCCTTTTCAGGCCTTTTCCGTTCCGGTTCCCTTCCCGGTCCGGGAGGGAGATATTCTCCGATCCTAGCGCATCAATCCGAACGAAAGGAAAAACGCCTCTTTCCCCGTCGCAGACCGGGAACCGGCGCGGGCAGCCGCTTTGAAGCTGATTATTGCGGAAAAGCCGAGTCTTGGAAAGAATATCGCGAACGCCCTCGGCGCACGGGAGCGGGGAGACGGTTATCTTTCTGGAAACGGCTATCTCGTCACCTGGGCGTTCGGTCATCTGTTCTCTCTCTCCGATCCCGAGGAATACGCCTCGTTCGGAACCCGTTCGGACGGACAGTCGCCGGAAACCGTCAAAACGACGAAAAAAGGAAAGCCGGTCTGGCGGATGGAGGATCTTCCTTTCTTTCCGCACCCGTTCTCTTTTGAACTGCGGAAGGACTCGACCCCCCGGTCAGGCGGGAAGAAAGGGAACAAGGATTCCTCATCCGGAGGATCCTATGCTTCGGGCGGAATCAAGAAGCAGTTCAAAACAATCCGGTCCCTCTGCCTGAGGGACGACGTGGACTGCATCGTGAACGCAGGAGACGCCGACCGGGAAGGCGAAATCATCATCCGCCTGATTCTGGACCACGTGTTTTCCAAAGAAAAAAAGCCGGTTCTGCGCCTATGGCTTCCGGATCAGACCGAGGAAACCATCAACGAGGCGGCCCGGACCATGCAGGAGGATTCCGCCTTCGACAATCTGGCAAACGAGGGAATGGCGAGGACCTGCATCGACTGGCTCTACGGCATCAATCTGAGCCGGTACGCTACCCTGAAAAGCGGTCATTTTCTCCGGGTCGGCAGAGTCATCGTCCCGATCGTCCGGGCGATCTACGACAGGGACATGGAAATCCGCGCCTTCCGTCCCACCAAATACTACTCCGTGGTCTCGTCCGAGAAAACGAAAAACGAGACGGTGGAGCTGACCTCCTCCAAACGCTTCTCTGGGGAAGAGCGGGACGCGGCGGAAGCCCTGTGCTCCGAGTACAACGAAGGGACCGCCACCGTGGAGTCCGTAAAGAAGAAGCAGGAGAAACTGTTCCCGGACAAACTGTTTTCCCTGTCCAAACTGCAGAGTTTCCACGGAAAACGGTTTAAAATGCCGATGGAGAAAAGTCTCTCCGTTCTTCAGACTCTTTACGAGGCGGGATATGTTACCTACCCCAGAACGAACTCGGAATACCTGGCAGAAGCGGAGAAAGACAAAATCCGGGGCGTTCTGAGAACCCTGGGGGAAAAAGGATATCAGGTCCGGTTCAAGGATTCCAAGGCAATTTTCGACGATAAGAAAATCGAGTCCCATTCCGCCATTACCCCGACGAAAAAAATCCCGAATCCGACCGCCCTGACCGAAGATCAGGCTCTCGTCTACAAAACCGTGCTCCGCCGTTTCGTCGCCGTATTCTGTGCGCAGGACTGCATCACGGAAAAAACCGAGCTGAAAGTCCGGCTGGAAAAAGACGGGGATGTGCTGGAAACCTTTACGCTCCGCGGCACCGTCATTTCGGAACCGGGATGGACCCGGTACGAAGAACCTGCCAGACGGTTCAAAACGCTCCCCGCGCTGTCGGAGGGAGAAACCGTCTCAATACACTTCCAGCCCGTGGAACGGGAAACCGAGCCCCCTTCCCACTATACCATTGAAACCCTGAACCAGTTTTTAAAGAATCCGTTCCGGGAGGAAATGAAGGGGAAAGGCACGGCAGCGTCCAATCCGGATACGCCGGATCCGGACTCTGTCGGCTCCTCCGACGAAGCGGAATACCGCGCGATTATGGAAGGGACGGAAATCGGAACGGAAGCGACGCGGACCGGGATCATCGGAAACGCGATCAGCAGCGGTTATATCCAGCTGAAGAAAGACAGTTATCTCATTCTTCCGGAAGGAGAGTATTTCGTCCAGACGCTGGAAAAACTTCAGATCGCCCTTGACAAAACAAAGACCGTGGCGCTCGGCCAGTCGCTGAAGCACGTATACCACGGAGACCTTTCCGTCGACGACTGCGTTGCCCGCGCGGAGGAGGAAATCCGATCCATATTTGCCCTGGGCGCCTCCATTCAAATGGAGAAGAAAGCCTATCAGCCGAAGGCTCCGAAAAAGGGCGCAAAAAAAGAGACGGTCGGCCCGGGAGGCGTTTCACTGGGCGCCTGCCCGATCTGCGGTTCCGACGTGGTTCGCGGAAAAACCGCCTACGGCTGTCTGGGATACAAACACGGATGCGGATTCCGGACCGGGATTCGGATCTGTTCGCGGGAAATCACGCCGGAGGAAATCTCTCTCCTTCTGAAAGAGGGAAAGACCCCTCTCCTGAAGGGATTCGTATCCACCCGAACCGGAAAACCGTTCGACGCCTATCTCGTTCTGAACAACGGGCGGGCAGTGTTTGATTTTGAGAACAGGGGGACGCATGAAACCGACAATTCGGCAGACCGTCCGGAACCTCCTTCAGGAGGATCCGTACCTGACTCCGTATGAATCCGAACTGGAACTCCAGCTGGAGCGGCTGGCCCGGGTCCGAAGCGCTGTCCTGAAAGACCGCTCTCCGTCGGAATTTGCCAACGGATATCTGTATTACGGTTTTCAGAAGGCAGAAACGGAGTGGATCTTCCGGGAGTGGCTTCCTGCCGCGGACCGTGTGTTTCTCATGGGAGATTTCAACGGATGGAACCAAAACTCCCATCCCCTGACCCGATTGCCGGGAGGGGACTGGGAACTGCGTCTTCCCCTGTCAGCCCTGTCTCACGGCCAGTATGTCAAACTTTTGGTGGAACACGGCGGAGACTGCTTTGAACGCATTCCCGCCTATATCCGCCGCGCAACGCTGGATCCGTGCACTTCCCGGCTCTGCGGACAGATCTGGATGCCGGAGAATCCCTTTCCCTGGACGGATCAGGGTTTTTGCGGCCGGAAACCGGACGCCCCGCTCCTGATCTACGAAGCGCACGTGGGAATGGCTCAGGAGAAAGAGGGCATCGGAACCTACCGCGAATTCGCCGAACGGATTCTGCCCCGGATTGCGGAACACGGGTACAACACAGTCCAGCTCATGGCCATCCAGGAACACCCCTACTATGCTTCCTTCGGGTATCAGATCACCAATCTGTTTGCCCCCTCCCACCGGTTCGGAACGCCGGAGGACCTGAAGTATCTGATCAATGAGGCGCACCGCCTCGGCCTTTCTGTCCTGCTGGACATTGTGCATGCTCACGCCAGCGGGAACGAGGGGGAGGGTCTCTTCCGCCAGGACGGCTCGGACGGATATTTCCTTCCGGGAGAACGCGGACGCCATCCCGCTTGGGGAACCCTCCTTTACGATTACGGAAAAGGAGAAGTGCTTCACTTCCTTCTTTCCAACCTTAAATACTGGCTGACCGAGTTTCACGTGGACGGATTCCGGTTTGACGGCGTTACCTCCATGCTGTATCAGGATCACGGACTGGGACGGGCTTTCACGGATTACGGAATGTATTACGGACTGAACACCAATCTGGACGCGCTGACTTATCTCCGCCTCGCCAATGATCTGGTGCATGAAGTCCTTCCGAGGGCGGTCACCGTCGCGGAAGAGATGAGCGGCATGCCCGGCATGTGCCTCCCCCTGAACCGGGGCGGCGTCGGATTTGACTACCGTCTGGCCATGGGAATCCCCGACACCTGGATTCGTCTCGTCAAGGATGTCCGGTTCGAAGACTGGGATCTTTTTTCCCTGCATCACGAACTGACCACGCACCGGACGGGAGAAAAGTCCGTTTCCTATTGTGAATCCCACGACCAGGCGCTGGTCGGAGATCTGACCCTCATTTTCCGGATCGCGCGCAGTGAAATGTACACCGGCATGAGCACCGGCTCCGAGAACGAACGGGTGGATATCGCCTGCGATTATCACAAAATCATTCGGTTTGCCACTCTTTTCTCGGCACAGGGCGGATACCTGAATTTCATGGGAAACGAATTCGGCCATCCGGAGTGGATCGATTTCCCCAGAGAAGGAAACGGATGGAGTTATCTGTACGCCAGGAGACAGTGGTCGCTTGCAGAAGACCCGTTCCTCCGCTACCGGTTTCTCGATCGATTTGACCGTGCCATCATCGCGCTGGCCGCAAGCCTTCCGATCCTCGAGCCGGACAATTCCTCCGCTGTGTGGATCGACAATCAGAGGAAGATCCTTTCCTTCGCCCGGGCGGGACTTCTCTTCGTCGTCAACTTTCATCCGACCGTCTCCGCAACAGACGCATTCGTTCCGGTTCCGGACGGTTCCCGGGCCGAGTACCGCGTCATCCTTTCGAGCGACAGTCCGGATTTCGGAGGACAGGGGCGGATTTCCGAACACTATCTGTACGCTCCCGAAAAGAGAGGAGACCGACTGGGATTCCCCTTTTATCTTCCCTGCCGCAGCGCCGCGGTTCTTGCTCCGGTTTCCCGCGGATAAAAAGAAATCATCCCGGGTCGCGGATAATTATCCGTGATCCGGGATTCTCTATTGGGATCCGTTTTCCCGGTCAACCGGGACGGATCCCCTTTTCCAGTTTGAGAAGCGTTTCTTTTCTGTCGACACCGGCCGCGTATCCGGTCAGCCTCCCGTCGGAACCGATCACGCGGTGACATGGGATGATCAAAGAGATCGGATTGTGACTGACCGCGCCCCCGACCGCACGGGCCGCGGGAAGCGTCCGTCCCTCGATTCTGGCAATGCGTCCGGCAATCTCCCCGTAGGTTACGGTTTCCCCGTAAGGGATGGCCTCGAGCATTTTCCATACAGCCCGCCGAAACTCCGATCCCTTCGGGGAGACCGGCTGGAACACTCCGGGATCTCTTCCCGCGAAATAGCAGTTCAGCCAGCGAACCGCTTCCTCGAAAATCGGAAGATCCCGTTCCAGAAAAACATCCGCAAGGGTTTCCCTGTCAAATCGCTGACCTGAAAACCAGAGCCCGGTCAATGCCGATCCGTCACTGGCAAGCGTGATTCGTCCGAGCGGCGACCCGATGAGTTTGATATACTCCATTCCCCCAGCCGGCCTCGTCAAAGTCCGGCAATGATTTGGGACACGGTATCCTCTATGGACCGTCCCTTTTCAAAAACCGTCTGATCCGCATACGCTTCGTAAAGGGGAACCCGCTCGTCATACAGTCCTCTCAGCGACTGTCCTTCCCGCAGAACGACGCCGCACTGTCTGAGGGAAGACAGCCTTCCGGAAAGAGTCGGAAAATCGACCGAAAGATAGATGATCCGTCCGATTGCCTTCAGATGGGTCATGGCCTCTTTTCCGTAGACCACGCTCCCTCCTGTGGCAATGACACAGTGATCCGTCCGAATGGAACAGCAGACCTCCTCTTCCGTTTGGAGAAAACCGTCTATCCCCTTCCAAGCAATCAAATCACAGAGTTTCATCCCGGTCTTTTTCTGAATCAGAAGATCCGTATCCAGA
>JAGAFM010000144.1 GCA_017612655.1 Clostridia bacterium
AAAGCCCGGCTTCTTTTGACCGTTCAATGGCGCGAATCAGATTATCGGCGGATTTGCGGCCCATCCGTTCCATCTCTACCAGCTGCTCCGCGGTCAGATCGTACAGATCAGCGGGAGTGTGAACCAGTCCGGTGTTCCGGAGCTGTTTCAGAACCTGAACTCCGAGGCCCTCAATGTTCATCGCGTCCCGTGAAACAAAATGTTCCAGATTGCGCAAAAGCTGGGCCGGGCAGGATGCGTTCGTGCATCGGACAGCCGCTTCCTCCTCGTCCCGGACAACAGGCTCTCCGCAGGAGGGACAGCGTTTCGGCATCACGTACGGAACCTCGCTGCCGGTTCTCGCCTCTTTTTTCACCCGAATCACTTCGGGGATGATATCTCCCGCTTTCTGGACGAGAACGATATCCCCGATGCGTATGTCGCGTTCCTGAATGAAATCGGAATTGTGAAGGGTGGCGCGGGAGACCGTCGTTCCGGCAAGCCGGATCGGTTCGAGAACCGCATTCGGGGTCAGGACTCCCGTTCTGCCGACCTGAATCTGGATATCCGTCAGCCTGGTTTCCTTGATCTCGGGCGGGAACTTATAAGCAACGGCCCACTTGGGAGTCGACTCGGTTTCTCCGAGCAGTTTCCGGTCTTCCAGATCGTCCAGCTTGATGACCACGCCGTCGATATCAAAAGGAAGGTCTTTTCTCTGTTCCCCGATTTGCCGGATTCTTTCGATGATGTCATCCGCTTCCGCAAGAACTCTGCGTTCCGGGAGAACATGAAATCCGTAGGAAGAAAGGAGGCGTAGGCTTTCATCATGGGAGCGGAAAGAAAGTCCGCGCACATCCTGAACGTTGAAGATGAACAGATCCAGTTTCCTGCTTGCGGTCACGGAAGAATTCAGCTGGCGGAGAGAACCTGCTGCCGCATTTCTCGGATTGGCGAACAGTGATTCTTCATTTTCCTCCCGGATTCGGTTCAGTTCCAGAAAGCTGCTGCGGGGCATGAAAACTTCGCCTCGGACTTCGAGAAAGGAGGCTCCCGTATCGATAACGAGCGGGATGGACCGGATCGTGCGGAGATTTTCCGTAACATCCTCTCCGGTCACACCATCTCCGCGCGTGGAGCCTCTGACAAACTTTCCGTCGGCATATTCCAGAGAAACCGACAGACCGTCTATTTTAAACTCGATCGAGTAGGCAGGTTCTTTTCCGTGCTGATTCAGAAGTTCTTTCGTCCTCGTCAGGAAGCCTCTCAGTTCCTCGAAAGAAAAGACGTCGGTCAGACTGCCCATTTTCACAGTATGGGTCACTTTTTCAAAACGATCGAGAACCGCACCCCCGACCCGTTTCGTCGGAGAGTTCGGATCATCCATTTCCGGATGATTCTCTTCCAGCTGCCTCAACTCGTAAAACAGTCTGTCGTACTCTTCGTCGGAGAGAACCGGACTGTCTTCGACATAATACTTTCTGGCATAAAAAGCCAGCTGTTTCCGGAGAGATAGAATGCGCTCCTGTTCCGTCATAAAGGATCCCTCCTGTCTCAGATGAGATGCGTCCCGGTCAGAGAATCTTTCTGCACTCCAGGTAAAACCTCTTGTCGTCTGCTTCGCCCATGGAAAACGTTTTTCTCGGGAGCGGACCGTCCGTGAGGACTGCGGGAAACAGATCCGACTTGTCCATTCCTTCAAACAGAAAGCCGACGGCGTCCCTTTCCCGGCAAATCTTGCGCACTTCTGCCTCGCCGTGTATGTAATCGACAGCCGCCCCGGGATGACTTTCCAGATAACGGTCAAGAAAGGACTGAAGCGTTCCGACAGGAAGCGAGTGCCCCGGATTCGGAACGCAAGCCGTCCACTCGCCCTCCCGTGAAATACAACGGAATACATGCGTTCCGTCAGAAGGGACAGGGTCCATGCCGGAGACCGACGAACCCGGGTATGAGGCGAGCAAAGACCCGGTCAGCTCTTCCCTGTCCGTTCCGAACACACAGCGGAAGATCGGTTCGAAGGAAAGAGAAGAATCATAAAGATTCACGAGTTCGGCCAGTGCGAAACGAGAGGGATGATGCAGAGCGTCGGCCCCCAGCTTCTGCTTTTGCTCCTCGTAGCAGGTTTTTGCGGCAGCGAGAGAGTGATTGCCGTCCCCGACGGCAAAGACCATCGGGAAACCGGCTGGATCCCGGGGCGCATGTTCCGAATAATGAGCGAATTCCTGAATCAGGGATTCGCAGTCCCGCGAGGCAAGCGACCACCCCTTCAGGGAACCGGCGTTCATCATCAGATCGAACGAGTAAAGGAGCGTTCCCCGATCTTTCGCGCAGGATTCCGCCGTATGAAACAGACTTCCCTCTTTATCGTCAGCAAGAAGCATCACATGCGGGAGCTCCAGAGGCGCATCTCTGCGGATTTGAACCCTTACGGGAATTCTGGAAAGAACCGTGCCTTCGGTTGCACGGACGGGAGCATGAGCAGCCGGATCGAAAGAATAAGATTCCAGATCCAGCATGCCAAGAATGCCTTTCCGGACGGAACCGTCGGGTAAAGTTCTCTCGATATAGAGATACGACGGGGGAACGGTGCGGAGAACGGTTTCGGAATAGTTCTTCATCGTCCTGTTGATGGTCTGGATCCGCTGCCCGACATCTTCTGAATTCAGATAGATCTCGGGGAGGACAATTCGAAAGGCGGAGGGGGAATCGCCCACGAGAGACTCCACGCGGCTCCAGTACTCAGGAGAGGAAGTGTACTGGTCACAGGCAATCACCGACCACTTTGTCAGGGAACAATCCGGGTTCGGGAGCAGAATTTCAGACGGGAGAAAAATCGGCTTGTTCACTCGATCCCTTCTTTCTTTCGGTCAGATGATTGAGAATGCAATGGGCCCGAAATGCAAAAAACCCTGCACGGCAAAGACCGGTACAGGGATTTTTGAGAAGCATTTTGCCGAAGCGTGCAGAAAGACTCAGATATTCTCCTTGACCTTCGCTGCTTTGCCGACTCTGTCACGGAGGTAATACAGCTTGCCGCGTCTTACCTTACCGGAACGAAGGATGTCAACCTTTACAACATTCGGGCTGTGAATCGGGAATGTCTTTTCGACACCGACACCATAAGCGATCCGGCGAACCGTAAAGGTTTCGGAAATGCCACCGTTCTTGCGTGCGATAACAGTTCCTTCAAACATCTGAATGCGTTCTCTGGTACCCTCTTTGATCTTATTGTGCACGCGAACCGTGTCGCCGATGTTGATCACCGGCACTTCGGTCTTCAACTGCTCTTTCGTGAAAGCCTGAATCATATCCATGATCGGACCTCCTTCATACGACGGACATTCATGCAGAGCATGCAGAGGACTGTCCTGAATTCGAAGACAATGTCGTCCAGTTCAAACTGACGATATCTCGCATATTATACCACTCATCTTCATTTGAATCAATTGCCATCGAAAAGAAGTTGTTAATTTTCTATGAACAGCCGGACGGAGAGTCAGCGGTCTTCCCGGAAGTAATGGAGTCCCAGATGTGCGGGAGGCTGGTTTTCCCTGCGTTTCCGAAGGCTGGATACAATCAGAACGAGAACGGTCACGAGATACGGCGCCATCTTGATCAGTTCCTTGTCACTGCTCGAGAGGCCGGGAATATAAACGCAGCAGATGTAAAGCCCGCCAAACAGATAGGAGCTGAGAATGGCGGATTTCGGTTTCCAGAGGGCAAAAATGACGATCGCAACCGCAAGCCATCCTCTGTCTCCGAATCCGTTGTTCGTCCAGGTTCCGCCAAGGTAATCCATCACGAAATACATCCCGCCGAATCCCGCGATCACGGCTCCGATGCATGTGGACATATACTTATAGAGTTTGACGTTGATGCCGGCGGCATCGGCAGTGGCGGGACTTTCTCCCACCGACCTCAGATTCAGACCGACACGGGTGCGGTTGATAATCAGCGAGGCGATCAGGGCGATGACTACAGCAAGATACGTTAAGAAACCGAAGGAGAGGAAGGTCTCGCCGAAGATTCCCAGGCTCGAAGCAAACGGGAGTTTGGCACGGAAGGCGTTCCCTGTCGCGTTCAGAGCGATGGAACCGACGGTTCCCCCAAGGAATCTCGGAAGCGAAGCGCCGAAGAAATTTCCGAGACCTACGCCGAATGTAGTAAGGGCAAGTCCCGTAACATTTTGATTTGCCTGCATGTTGATCGTGAGGAAACAGTAGATCAATGCCATGAAGAGCGACCCGAGAATCGAACACAGAACCGCAATCAGAACGCAGAGAAACGGATTCGGATCCGCAACCGCGTGCTCGTAAAAATAGCAGCCGATGATGCTGGAGATTCCGCCGACGTACATAATTCCCGGAATTCCGAGGTTCAGGTTTCCGCTTTTCTCCGTCAGGATCTCACCGGTCGCTCCAAACAGAAGCGGAGTTCCCTGCACGATCGATGCCGCAAGGAAGTTGCAGAGTGTCTCGAAAAACATCAGCCCTCAGCCTCCTTTCCGGTCCGTGCAGTCCATACAATCTGGTAGTTTATGAAGAACTCGACGCCGATTATGAAGAACAGAATAATCGCCGTAATAATGTCCGCGATGCTGTTATCCATGTTGAAAGTGCTGGCGATTCCGCTCGCGCCCCTCTGCATAAACACGATCAGGAACGATGACAGAATCATGATGAGGGGATTGAACTTCGAGAGCCAGGAAACAAGGATCGCAGTGAAGCCGTTTCCAGAGGCGATTCCTGTCGATACCGTATGTCCGTCCCCGGCGACCAGGAGGAACCCGGTGATACCGCAGATCGCTCCGGAGATCAGAACGGTTCGGATGATGACCTTTTTGACGTTGATTCCTACGTAGTTGGCGGTATTCACGCTTTCGCCTACGACCGCGATTTCATATCCCTGTTTGGTGAATTTCAGATAGACATACATCAGGATCGTCAGGATGAAAACCACGAGAACGTTGATAAAGTACTTCTGATCGGTTCCGGCGATATTCACGGCCGGCAGCCATCCGCAACGCGTGTCTGCGTTCAGTATGTTCAGCGTACCGGAGCCTGTCGGAACCCACTTTGCGATCGTAAAGGTAACCAGCTGCATCGCGATATAGTTCATCATCAGGGTGAACAGCGTCTCATTGGTCCCCCATCTGGATTTGAAGAAGGCAGGCAGAAAAGACCACAGCATCCCGGCTGCAACGCTGCATACGAGCATGATGAGGATGAGAAGCCAGCTCGGAAGAGAGTTCTGGATGTAAAACATACAGGCGGCGCAGGCAAGACCGCCGGCCAGAACCTGACCCTCCGCGCCCAGATTCCAGAACCTCATCTTGAATGCAGGCGTGACTGCGAGAGAGATACAGAGAAGGATGGCCGTCTTTTCAAGCATGGTCCAGATCTTTCTCGTGCTGCCGAAACTGCTCGAGAACATGGTCTTGTAGACCTCTATCGGGTTCAGCCCGGTCATGATCACAATCAGCAGTGAGGAGAACGCCAGAGCGAGAAGGATGGCAGCTATCCGGAAAACGATCTGTTTCCAGAGCGGGAGGTTCTTTCTGGCAACGACGTGAAACAGGGGTTCACGCGTTTTTTTGGTCGGACTGCTCATCTGAGTCACCTCCGTTTCCGCCTGTCATCATCAGGCCGATCTCCTCTTTCGTGGTGGTTCTGGCATCGACAAAACCGGTGATCCGGCCTCCGCCGATTACCAGAATCCGGTCCGAGAGGGCCAGCAGGACATCCAGGTCTTCTCCGACGTAAATTACCGCCGTCCCCAGATCTTTCTGTTTGTTCAGCAGGTCGTAAATCAGGTAGGAGGAATGGACGTCGAGACCGCGGACGGGATAAGCCGCCATCAAAACGGTCGGGGAGGAAGAAATCTCACGTCCCACCAGAACCTTCTGAACGTTTCCACCCGAAAGAAGCCGCACGGACGTATTGGGGCCGGGTGTCACCACACCGAGCTGCTCGATCACGGAGTCCGCCAGAGATTTCGGCTTGGCACGCTTCAGAAACGCTCCGTGACCGCTCTGGTAGCTGCGAAGCATCATGTTGTCGACGATATCCATATTGCCGACCAGTCCCATCCCGAGACGGTCTTCCGGGACAAAGGAAAGGCGGACTCCCAGATTGCGGATCTGAAGAGGGGTTTTATTCCGGAGATCTTCCGTTTCACCGGTCTGAGGATTATGGTACAGGATCTCGCCGTCAGATAGCTTCTGCAGTCCGGCGATCGCTTCGAGCAGTTCTCTCTGCCCGCTGCCCGAGATGCCCGCGACGCCCAGAATCTCGCCGGATCTTGCTTCAAATGAAATGTCCTCGAGGACGTTTCTTCCTTCTCTGTTCCGGCAGTTCAGATGGCTGACGACCAGACGGACTTCCGGAGAAACAGGCAGTTTCCGTTCGATGTTCAGGATAACCCTTTCTCCGAGCATCATTTCCGTCAGCGAGGAAATATCGGTCGACACCGTCTGAACGTCTCCGATCAGTCTTCCCTTCCTCATAACGGCGACACGGTCGGAAATCGCCATCACTTCATTCAGCTTGTGCGTAATAATGACGATAGACTTGCCGTCGTTTCTCATGTTTCGGAGAACGGCGAACAGCTTATCCGTCTCCTGAGGGGTCAGGACAGCCGTAGGCTCATCCAGGATCAGAATCTCCGCTCCGCGGAAGAGCACCTTGATGATCTCAACAGTCTGCTTCTCGGAAACGGACATTTCGTAGATTTTCTTGTCCGGATCGATTTCAAAGCCGTATTTCTCGCAGATTTCCACCACACGGTTTCTTGCCTGCTTCAGATCGTACTTCGTTCCGTCCTGAATTCCGAGTACGATATTTTCCGTAGCGGTGAAGACGTCCACCAGTTTGAAGTGCTGGTGAATCATTCCGATGGAATGGTCGAGGGCGTCTTTGGGGGAACGGATCACAACCTCTTCTCCGTCGATGA
>JAGAFM010000145.1 GCA_017612655.1 Clostridia bacterium
AAACAGACCGGGTAGGGCGGGAACCGTCCGAACCTACAACGCTTGTGGAGCCCACGGCCTCTGCTTCCAGGGATACGTTCCGGGAAGTAAGCTGTAGCGATGAAGCAAGAAGCTCGGTCATTCATGGCCGAGTAGTTCACATCACCCGCCTGCAGAAGGGTTGGTCTCCGTTTCCCGTGCGGCGGACAAGAGGGATTATATCAAAAAAGGATAAAGACGTCAAGCGGTTTTCCGGAATCGATATTTCCAGAATACTCAATTGTTCCGGGCCGTAAAATATGAAAAAGGAACCGTTCGCACACGGTTCCTTTTTCACAGAAAGAAAAGAGAGGAAAAGAAAAATGAAAAACATTCTATGGAGAGGCGAGGGTGCAATCTTTCGGGGACTCACTCATTCCCCGTCGGAAAGGTCACAGTCGCCTTTTATGCCATTTAGCTGCTGCAGTCTTCGGTTCATTTCCTTGACTGCGATTTTGTGTCTCAGTTCGGACAGGATCGCCGCGATAATCACCGCGACCACGCAGGCACCGACCGAGATCAGAAGCAGGAGGAGACTGTCGATCCCCAGCATCATGTGTCCGAGGATGGCGACAAGCACTGCGTTGACAACCGCTGCGATGAGCCGGTTGCGCCAAAGGATGTTCCGCTTGAGTCCCTTTTCCGAAATGGGGAAGATGTTCACGAAGAGCACTTCAAACATCACGGAGATTACCGCAGCGGAGGCGGGAACAAACCAAATCGTCTGAACGCTGATTTCCGAGACGCCCTGAACGGTGAAGGAAATCAGGAGAGCAAGCAATCCGATGACTGTCGTCACGGAGAAGTTGATAAACAAGCGATAAGGGAGTCTGCTTTCGTTCATAGGGGACCTCCGTTACATCCCAAGACGCGTCTTGAGCGCCTGGATATACAACCTGGTGATGATGACCTTGTCCCCATTTTTCATGACGGCAACCATCCGTCCGTTGAAGAGAGGTTCCAGGTAAGAGACCATTCGGAGATTGATGAGAGAATACCTGCTGACCCGGAGGAATCCGGCGCTGTTGAACCGCTCTTCGATTTCGTACATCTTCAGCTGCGTTTCGTACTTCGAGTCCATCGTGTAGATGAGCACGCCGTTGTCCTGAGTGTCGAAATAGCAGATTTCCTCCGGCCGGAGAATAAAGGTTTTACTCTCCTTTCTGCCGATGATGGTGTTTGTAAAGAGGCGGATCGTGGACAGCAATCGGTCGGTTTCTTCGTCGAGTGTGCGGCAGCGGATGACAACTTCGGTCTCTTCCGTCTCCACCCCGGTTTCGAGTTTGACTTTCACGACTGTTCTCCCTTTCCGTTTCTGACCGTATTATACTCTTTTTTCTTTTTTTCCGCAATGGTTTTTCGGTAAGACGCCTAAATTGGCAGGTGAAATGCATTACCGGGGCGCCGAAGTGCAGAAAGGGGTCAGTCAATCACCTTGTCGATCGCAAATCGGGTGATCTTCTTGGAGGTGTTTTTGGGGAACTCGGTGTCGCGCAGGCGGACCAGACCGACCTTCTTATAAGGAGCGGCCTCCGCGTTGATCTTCTGGATCGCAGTCTCGAAATACTTCTGAGGATCCGTGACGCCGAGGGCTTCCAGACGTTCGGCGTCCGGATAAATCTCCGCCACGATCAGTTCCAGAGCACGGTTGCTCCGGCTCTCTCCGGCGTACACCACGACCTCATTCACTCCGTCGACGCCGCGGATGGCAAATTCGATCTCCTCCGGGTAGACATTCTTTCCGTTGGAGAAGATGATCAGGTTCTTCAGCCGTCCCGTGATATACAGCCACTGATCGCCTTCAATGTCCTCCACCCTGCCGTAGTCACCCGTCCGGAACCATCCGTCTTCGTCGATGACTTCCTTCGTCGCTTCCTCATCCTGGAAGTAACCCAGCATCACGTTCGGGCCGCGGTAGGCAATTTCGCCTTCCCCGTTCTCATCCGGATCGAGTATTTTCAGTTCGCCGCCGACGATCGGAATGCCGACCGAACCGTCCTTGCGGTAACAGTTCCGGTTGCAGGAGATCAGGGGAGCGCATTCTGTGATGCCGTAGCCGTTGAGAATCGTGATGCCGATCGCGTCGAAAAAGTCGATGATGCTCTGCTGCAGGGCTGCGCCTCCGCAGATAATCATCTCCAGTTCACCGCCGAAGTTTTTCGTCACGGAACGGAACAGCTGCTTTCTCAGATCGATCCCGACCTTCCGCATGTTGTTGGAAACCGTAATCAGCCGCATCAGCATTTTCAGCTTGCCCTGCTTCTCCGCGGCGGAGATGATTCTTTTATAGAAGGTTTCCACGAAGAGCGGAACCAGAACCATGCTTGTCGGCTTGAATTCCTGCATCTCCTTGATGACGTAGCGGATGCCGGAAGTGATGTAAATCTCGCAGCCCTGGCCGAGATGGCCCAGAACGACAATGGTGGATCCGAAGGTGTGATGGGGAGGAAGCACAAACAGGGTCTTCTTGGTAATGTTGAAGTTGTACATCCCCTGCTCCATATCGGAGCAGATGTTTTTGTGAGACAGCATAACCCCTTTGCCTTTTCCGGTCGTTCCCGAAGTAAAGACCACGGAGGCAAGCGAGTTGTTGTCAATTTCGTAATCGTAAAAAATCCGGTTCCCGGCGGCGTACTCCTCCGCGCCGGCTTCCCTGAGAGACTGCATCGTGCGGCAGCCTGGAATCTCCATGTCTTCCGGAAGTTCTCCCATGACGATCGGCGTGGTCACGCAAGGGGCTGCCGAAAGGACTTCCATGCACTTCTTCGCGACGGACGGAGAGAAAAACAGAATCGTGCAGCCAACCTTGTTCAGAATGCCTGCAATATCCGCCTCCGGCATCTCCCGGTCGATCGGAACCAGAACGAGCCCGGAGCTCATGGACGCATAATAGGTAAAGAACCATTCGGGAGACGCTTCTCCGACCAGAGCAGCGAACTGTCCCTCGAGGCCTTCGCAGTGAAGCTGCGTGGAAAGGTCCCGGACATAGGCTTCAAACTCCCGGAAGGTCATCGATTCCGCTTCCGGATCCGAAGGATTTCTGCGGAATCTCAGCGCCGTCTGATCTGCGTATTTTTCAAGCGCGTCCTTCAGCAGCATCCGTGCATTATCAAACCTCGGAGGCTGATAATACCCGTAGTTATGTGCTCTGTTTCGATAATCCATACCCCTGTCTCCATCCCCTGTTAAGAAGTTGTAAAAACCAGAAGAATAACATTGATATTATATCATAAAAGGATTCTTTTGACAAGTTTTTTGCCCGAAAAAACCCCTCCCGGGTGAGGATTCTTCCCACCGGAAGGGGTTGCTGTTCCCGAGTTTGAAAGACAATAGTCAACAGAAACCATAATCAGAATATCAAAAAAACGTTGGAATTTCTGACGTTTTTTTATTATTCCCCCTTGACAAACGAACCGGTTTGTGTTATAATGTGTATGCTACATTGTTACATTGTTGAGGAGGGCGGATTATGTATCTTGAATTCTCTGACAACAACGGGAAAAAGTATATCCGTCTCTGTGAGTCGGTCCGGGTTTACGACGAAACAAAGAAAAAGTACATTACCAAAAAAAACACCGTGAAGAATATCGGACCGGTCAGCAGATTTGACGACGGGAAGCCTGATTTCGCGGCAAGGCTTAAGGCTTCTTTTCTGGCAGGAACACCCATCATCGAAGAACTGAAGCCATATGTTTCCGGGAAAATCGGAAAAGAGACCTACAACATCCAGTTGTTGGAAGGGACCGACGACTGTGTTGCTGAGCCGAAACTCATTGCCAATTCCTTGCTGGAAGGGATTCTGGAAGAATTGGATGTTCCGCAGCTGATTCGTTCCTACAAGAACATCTACCGTGTCAACTATGACGCCTACGGATTTTTCAAGCTGCTCGTGTTCGGAAGGCTGCTGAATCCTGCGTCCAAATGGTCCACCCTGAAACAGCTTCAGGACTACTACACACCTATCATCAAAGGGGAAGTAAAC
This sequence comes from Clostridia bacterium, assembly GCA_017612655.1. Taxonomy (GTDB): domain Bacteria; phylum Bacillota; class Clostridia; order Oscillospirales; family CAG-272; genus RGIG3925. The sequence continues at coordinate 4,001 of JAGAFM010000145.1, forward strand.
GACTACGACATCTACCGCGCCCTGGACTTCATCTATGAACATAAGAGCGCAATCTTTAACAGGATAGACAGGAAAATGACCTCGAAATATCATCGGGAAACCAATCACGTGTTCTACGACGTCACAAACTTTTACTGTGAAACCGACGATCCGGATGAAGATACAGTTCTGGAAGACGGCGTAGTCGAACCCGGCCTCAGGAAAAAGGGTGTTTCTAAAGAAAACAAAAAGCAGCCGATCGTTCAACTGGGGCTGATTATGGATCAGGAAGGAATCCCGATTTCTGTCGAGGCATTTCCCGGAAACACACTGGACCATCTCACGCTCGCAGATACATTTCAAAACTCTGTTTCTTCCCTGCAGAACGGGAAAAGTCGGTATGTTTTCGTCAGTGACAAGGGGATTGGAAAAGGGAGTGCCATCGTCTATGCACTGGAGAACGGAAACGGCTATCTCACAAGCAGAACGGTCCGGGGTAGTGCCGAGGAGGAGAAAGCGTGGATTTTGGACAAAGACGGGTATATTCAGGAGAGTGAGAATTTCAGATACAAGACCAGAATTGTCAGGAAGACATTTACCACCAGTTCCGGTGTGGAAATACCATACTCGGAAAAGGTTCTGACTTATTGGAGCGGAAAGTTCTACGAGAAGGAAATCAACGAGAAGCGATCCTTTTATGAATTTGCTCAGAAGTTCCTTGAAAATCCGGATGGCTTTCGATACGACTCTTTGGACCGCAGTCTGCTCAAAAAATATCTGAAGAAAACAGTTGTTAACAAGAAAACCGGCGACATGATTTCGACCGCAGACCTTAAGGCGGTCATTAACTTAGACCTTCTAAAAAAAGACTTCGAACTGTTGGGATACTACACACTCGCAACCTCTGAGATCCATATGCCTGACCGGGACATGATCCGCCTCTATGGAAATCTTGTCGAAATTGAAGACCAGTTCAGAGTCATGAAAAGTACCCTTGAAACCAGACCAATGTTTGTTCGAACCAGAGAGCACATTATCGCTCATTTGACAGTCTGTACTGTCGCTTTGATCGTACTTCGAATGATCCAGCGTCAGATCAAATTGAAACACCCGACGGATTATGACGTTTTTTCTGCCGGTTTGTCCGCTGACCGGATTCAAACCGCTCTCAACAAGTGGACGGTTGAAAGAATCGGAGAAATCTACTTCAGATTTGCCGGTATCAACGACAAGGATCTATTGCTGATCCTGGATTCTTTCGGAATTGAGATCCCCAAAAAGTGCTATAGATTGAACGAGCTAAAGGCTTTAAAAAGCCAGATCATAATATCAATGTAGTACATTCCGTGCTACATAATTATAAGGTGCCAAAAGCCCTTGTTTAACAACATTTTCGTTGTTTCACAAGGGCTTTTTGTCTCTTTTCGTTCTGCTTCTTTTGCAAACTCGGGTTATAGCAGAACGGGGAGAAACTGTCAAGCCATTTCCGAAGACTGAGAGGGGCTTTGGATGGTTTCCCCGCACGAAGAATCCCCCGGGCGTTC
>JAGAFM010000146.1 GCA_017612655.1 Clostridia bacterium
GGTGAAGATTCCGAATTTTATAACGAATGTGAGCCGGGCGTTTTTAGACGATTTTTCTCTCGACGGAGGAAAGACGGAATGTCTCGGCTTATTCCTGTGCCGGCTGGAAGACGAGCATTTCGCCGCGGTCAACAACACATGGGGACAGCGATGGAGAGAGGATTTCCGGTCGATGAAGACGGCGACCTTATGGCTGGAAGGGCATATGGTCTTGAACATAGCGAACGAATGTTGCGACGGGCTGACGGGGGAGAAAATCCCGGACGTCGCGGAAAGGGTACGCAAAGAGATTGAACGGGAGCGAGAGCGGGAAGAGTCGGATAGACGAAGCCTACGAGCGCGGATACGCGCAGGGGTACAGGCACGGAATCAGCGACAGGCCGAAGATGGGAAACTGGAATCTGCCGGAGACGAAACCGAATGAATCGGAGGTTGTCTGCGCGGTTGTACAGCCCTACGACCGGAAATCGGAGCGGTTCTGCAAGAAGTTCGGCAAGCCGTGGTTCCCGATCACCGGCGTATTCATGGGACGCGAAACGGTGAAGAAGTGTTTCGGCGCGGACGCGGACGTTGACATGGACGAGATTCCGGATCTGCTTTTTATCGACAAGAAGGAAGCGATAGATTGGGATTACGTTCTTCTGTGGCTTTCGGAAGAGATTCCGGAATGGTTTCTGGAAAAGGAGGGAAAGAATTGACGGACATTTTTACGGCGACGGAACAGTCGTACAAGAACGGATACAAGGACGGGTTCGAGGCCGGCTATGTGCGCGGCAAGTGCGGCGATTTCGCGGAAGCGGCGGGCGGCGCGATAGAATGGAAAGAAGACGAACCGGAAGAAGATCAGCCATACTGCTACATCTGCGTGAAATCCGGAGAGCGGAAATACGTCATCCGCCCGGCGGCGTACAAGAAAACGGGCCGGTGTTATCTGGCGTCGGAATTCGCGGAAGACGGAGAATACTATCAGAAACGGTACGAACGGAAAGACGTATGTCTCTGGGCGAAGATGCGCGATCCGTTTTCGGCGCGGTATTCGTTCACGGTTCCGGACGCGCATGGTTGAACCGCGGGAAAAGCAGTACATGACGCTGAACGGCAGATGGGCGGCGGCGTCCAATATTGTCGGATACTGCCGGCTGCACAAGGTACATCTGACCGAAGCGCAGATGAAAGAAAAGGATTGTCTCAAAAAGCGGTGCAGCGCCTTGAAACGGTGGGACGGGCCGTATTGGGAAAAGCGGGAAAAGCGGAAGGAGATACGGCAGATGAAGAAGGAAAAGGGGATTCCACCGTGGGAGAAAGTGAAGGCCGGACATGATTGAGGTTCATAAAGCAAAATCGTATCGGTGTTGTAACTGTTGTGGGTCACAAGATGATGTGATAGAAATATATTACCGAATGAATTGGCAGGGTACAGGTGTTGCATTGTGCAAAAAATGCACCAATGAGTTGATAAATAAGATTTCCGAGCGGAGCGATGACGCATACAATTTAATAAAAAAGCTGCAAGCTAAAAACAAAGCTCTGCGGAAACTCGTAGAATGGGCGGTTGAATGCGATTTCGGATATGACAACCTCGGCGATTGGTGGGTTGACCGATTCAAGGATGAAATCGAAGGGATGGACTATACCGAAGGACTGATTCATCTGGCGGAAAGGTATGTTGAAGTGTTTGAGGGGGAGGATGACGATGGCTGACCGGGAAAAGGTGATTAAAAATCTCCAGAGCGTGGCAAACATTTGCGCCTTGAACGGCGATATTCAGTCCATGACGACCATAGGCGACGCTCTCGCCCTGCTGAAGGAGCAGGAAGAAGGTGTTGTGCCTATCATATCGACAACAGAGCAAAAGAAGTTCGCGGACAGAATTGGATTTGCCGTTTCCGAATTCTGGTGCGGTAAGTGTCACTTTAATTTGATTGGTCGTCCGAAATTCTGTCCGAATTGCGGGAAGAAGGTGAAATGGGATGGCTGACCGGAAAAAGCCGATTCCGCATATGTGCATTACTTGCCAACATTACGAGCCGTATCATTGTACATTGAATGACGGTTATATCGGGTATGTGGACTGTGAAATGATTACGAAATGCAGAGCGTGGAGATTGAGCGACAATTACAAGAAGGGTGGAAAGTTTTATAAAGAAATGGAGATAGTGAAGAAAGATGCCTGATCTTGAAAAAGTGATATCTAGACTCGAAAATTGGATAAAATCGTGTCCGTTTGAAAAATGCTATCATTGCGGGGAAAGAGGTAAATGCACTAATTTAATATTTGAAGACGTTCTATCCTTGCTGAAAATGCAACGGTGGATTCCAGCGACAGTTTTATTGCCGGCCACCGCAGGGGAATACTTGGTTGCATATCATCCTTGTTATTGGGATGATGTTAATACAAGTGTTATAAAAGTTGGAGTTGATAATTTCCGTGGGAGAACAACATGGGCAAAAAAGAAATATCAGAGGGTAATCGTGTGGATGCCGCTCCCGGAGCCGCCGAAGGAGGAATCATGATTCAAGTTATATCGCACGGAACAAGATACGTTATCAAATGCAAGACGTGTGGTGCTGTTTTCACTTATTCGAGAACTGACACATCGTGCGCTTTTGGAGAGCGTTGGGTACAATGTCCTGATTGCGGTGAAGCAATGAAAGCGACTGGAAAGATGTACTTCGAAAGCGAAAATGGACAATCGGAGCCGCCGAAGGAGGAAGAAAATGCCGAAGTATATTGACGCGGATGCTTTACTTGCGAAGATGGAAAGACGCAGGTTTTATGTAGGAAGAGCGTCTGATCCGATTTGCATTATTGAAGATATGCCTGCCGCCGATGTTATTCCGTTGTATCACGGATGTTGGATTGAGCAAAAAGAAACATGTCGAAACGGAGATAAAATTTATCAATGTTCTGTTTGCGGCTATGCAGACGAACATTCTCCGAGTACCGAGGTTCCTTTCTGCTGGCACTGCGGCGCACGGATGGACGGGAAGAAGGAAAACAATGGAACATGATACGGTGAAAAATGCTCTCGCCCCGTGTCCGAAGTGCGGAGGAGAAGCGGCTTACAGAGGTCACTATTCTCTTCGCTCTTTTGGCGCAATGTGGGTTGCATCGGTTTGGTGCAGAGAATGTTATGTGTGCATCGAAAGAATGGTATCAAAGAGAGAATTGGAGCTTTCTAACGGTTCCAATTCCGAACTTTTGAAGGACATCACAAAGAAAAAGGCTATTGAAGCGTGGAACGCGTGGGCAAAGGAGGAAGTTAATGCCGACAAGCGATGAACTGCGGATTCTTCAAGCGTTGCCACTGGACATGAAAGTCGCGCGGACGAAGCAGAGAATCCGGGAATGGGTCGACTATTGGGGGAAGGAACACGTCTGCGTCTCCTTCTCCGGCGGGAAGGATTCGACGGTGCTTCTACACATCGTCCGGGAGATGTACGGGGACGAGATCCCGGCGGTGTTCGTGAATACGGGGCTTGAATTTCCGGAAATTCAGCGGCATGTGCGGAGCTTTCCGAACGTAGTGACGCTTTATCCCGAAATGAATTTCCGGGACGTGATTACGAAGTACGGGTATCCGGTGGTGTCGAAGGAAGCAAGTCAGTGCATATACGAAAGTCGGAAA
>JAGAFM010000147.1 GCA_017612655.1 Clostridia bacterium
CCGCGGGCAGCGGCTCGGCGCCTGCGAACGGATCCGTTTCGGGCTCGTCCGTGATCGGCTCCAGCGTCTGGGACACTTCGCGGCCGGGGTCCTCCCCGGAGGAACCGGGGACTTCCGCGGGCGTGTCGGAACCGCAGGAGATCAGGAGAGGAAGCAGAAGAAGCGCCGCAAGCAGTGCGGAAAACCATTTGGGCATCTGATTTACCTCCGTATTTGTATTGGTCTATGGTGCATTATTTGACGATTCAATCAGCGATTCCTTAGCCTTTCTTGCGCGACCGAGGTCCCGCAGGGGCACCGTTCCGCTTCTGCCGAGGCCTCACTTTCTGCCCGGATCGAAAGGATCTTTGCGGTGCCTACAGGAGAAACCCGCCGTCCACCCCGAGAATCTGGCCCGTCACGAAAGACGCTTCTTCGGAGACCAGATACCGCACGGCGTCCGCGACGTCTTCCGGCGTTCCGAGCCGTCCCGCAGGCGTCTCCGTCCGGAGTGCCTCCAGGTCTTTTTCGGAATAGCAGGACAGCATTTCCGTCCGGATCACGCCGGGCGCCACGGCGTTCACGGTGACCCCGGAAGGAGCCAGTTCCTTCGCCAGCGCTTTTGTGAATCCGTTGACCGCGGATTTGGAGGCGGAATACAGAACTTCGCAGGACGCGCCGGCCTCTCCCCACATGGAGGAGATGTTCACGATCCGGCCCCACTTCGCGGAAACCATGGAATCGTACACGCCGCGGCACAGAAGGAACATTCCCTTCACGTTGACCCCGAAGACGCGGTCAAAATCGGCGTCCGTCGCGTCGGGAAGAACGCCCGTCAGCGAAATTCCCGCGTTGTTGATCAGGATTTCCGGGATTCCCGAAAAGCGGGAACAAAATGCGTCGAGGAGGCGCTGAACGTCCTGCTCCCGGGAGATGTCCGCCTGAAAAACGGCGCAGTCCGCGCCGGCCGCGCGGAGCCTCTGCGCGGCTTTCTCCGCCTCGGCGACCCGGCAGACGCAGTTCATCCCGACCGCATAGCCGTCCCCTGCCAGCCGTTCCGCGACGGCGAGCCCGATTCCCCGGGACGCTCCGGTCACCAGAACGCGGCGCGGGATTTTCCTTTCGCCGGTCTCGGTCATTGTCGGTATCCTCCGTTTCCTTTTCCGAAAACAGGGACAGCACGCTAATCTGCCGTACTGTCCCCGTCTTTGTGTTTAGTCGGTGAAAATCCCGCCCTCGCGCGCCTTCGAGATCACACGCATGACCTCCAGCGCCTGCTGCGGGGTAATTGGGAAGGGCTTTCCTTCACGCAGGGTCTCATACAGGGCGTCCCAGATGCGGGAGCATCCCCCATAGTTTTCGTAGGGAATCACGGTTTCCGTCCAGGAAAGAACCTCTCCGGTCCCCTTGTATTCCTTCGTATCCGTCAGGGCGTCGGAAGACTGCAGGGCGGCCAGTTCTCTGTCCGCGGGAAGGTACTTCACGTGGAATCCGTCTTCGGCGGAAACCAGGGCTCCCCGGGTTCCGTAGACCGTGTATTCGGGTACCGGAACGGCGCAGCCGCCGGAGATCTCGACGTCCACGATCCGTCCGTTCACGCCCGTGAATACCAGTTTGACGTGGTCTTCGCAGTCGCCGGACGCCACGACCTGATGCAGGCCGGAATAGAAAGTCCGGCAGGATCCGCCGCAGAACTGAAGCGCGTGATCGATCAGGTGCGGTCCCCAGTTGAGCAGCTGTCCGCCGCCCAGACTCTGCAGCGTCTGCCAGTCGTGCCTTCGGTCGTACTTGTTGCGGGCGAGCCTGATTTCGTACACGGATCCCAGAATGCCGGAGTCGATGATCCGGTTTACCTGCTCGAATCCGTCCTCGAACCGGCGGTTGTGCCGGACGTACAGGCGTGGACCGCCCGGTCTGGTTCCCAGTTCGGTCAGTTCCTCCGCTTCCTCCGCGCTGATGCCGAACGGTTTTTCCAGGAAAACCGTCTTGCCTGCCAGGAGGGCCGCTTTGGTATGGGCGTAGTGATCGACCGAACGGGTCGCGATGTCGACCAGTTCGACATCCGGATCCCGGACGAGTTCCTCAATGTCGGTGTAGGGTTTCGCGGACAGTTTCTCCGCCCACTCTTCCCTCCGCTCGGCAAACGGTTCGCAGACCGCGACGATGTGGAATTTTCCGGATCTCCCTTCCAGTTCGGGAAGGTGCATGCCGATGCCGGCGCGGCCGAGTCCGACCAGCGCCATACGGATGGGGTTTGCCATCTTTTTGGTTCCTTCCTTCCCGTTGTTACGCAATTCGGATTTTACAGAAGATTTGCCCGGTAGTCGCAGTCGTGCATCTTGTCGCCGAATTCGTTCGGCTTCGCCCATTTGATCGCATTATACAGAATCCTCTGGACGTAGGGGTTGTGGAATGCGCCCTCGGTCTCATGTCCGGGCTGGAAATAGAAGACCTTGCCGCGTCCGCGGAAGAACGTGCAGCCGCTGCGGAAAACGTATCCGTGCTTGAACCAGCCTACAAAAACCAGTTCGTCCGGCTGCGGAATCATGAAGGGCTCGCCGTACATCTCTTCGGTTCCCAGATCGAAGTGCTCCGGAATTCCGGCTGCGATCGGGTGAGCGGGGAGAACGTTCCAGATCAGTTCCTGCTGCTCGTCGCCCCACAGAAGTTTGCCGCTCGTTCCCACGATGGAACGGAACGGTTTGGAGAAATGTGCGGAATGCATCGCGATGAATCCCATTCCGTCGTCGTAGACGCGGTTGCGGATCTTTGCGACCAGTTCGTCGTTGACTTCGCCGTGCGCCATGTGGCCCCACCACATGAGTACGTCGGTATTGTAAAGAACCTCATCCGGAAGGCCCTGATCCGAGTCATCCAGAGCGGCCAGCGTGACTTCGATTTCGTCGTCATATTTGCCGAGGAATTCTTTAATGGTCCCGTGAATCCCGAGCGGATAAAGCGCCTTTGCGTTTGCGTCGGTCTTCTCGTGACGGAACTCGTTCCAGATGGTTACACGGATTTTGTCTGCCATGATCCCTTCTCCTTCTCAATTCAAAAAACTGGAATTACCTAGTTTCATTATGACACAAAAGCGGAAAAAAGTCAAGTGTCTCCCGGGAAAAACGGAAAGTGAACTGTAACGAAAAAAAGACTCCTTGCAACTCGCTCATATGCAGGCACGTCAGGGGCATTCCGCCACTCTATCCGACGATTCGCAATCCCTTTGACAAATCATCTGCCACAAGGAAGAACATATAGAACGGAACGGTCAACAGCTTTTGGCCGTTGTTGTATCCGTAGTTGTTAGAAGAAACCCTGATCGCCGCCTCAAATCTGTTGTGATGGGAAAATTTCTCAAGAGAATTCAGGGAGCCCCGATTTTTCTTGACATCGATCGGATAGAGCAATCCGTCCGATTCAACGATGAATTCAAGTTCGGAGTTCCTTTTCCCGCACCAGTAATAGAGTCCGATCCCCCTCGCCGTCAGCTCATTTGCGATATAGTTTTCAAAGAAGATCCCGGACAACGTGTTGTTTGGATCCCCGGAAAGAAAAGACGCCGAATTGATTCCGCTTTGATAGATAAACATTCCGATGTCGCCCAAATACAGGCGGAAATCACTGTCGTTCTTGTCCGTCAAGGGCATCGTAACATGTTCATCAAGCCGGAACGACTGATGAACGACATACGCCATCGTCAGCCAGTCGATAGGCGTTTTCATATCCCTGGTCTTGCTCCCGGTTTCAATCAGTCCCGGTTTGAAGTTTTTCGACTCCTTATTCAGTTCCGCAAAAATGCCGCGGAATATCTTCCCGGATCGAATGATCGCCTCCGGGCTCGCTTGATACAGCTCCATATCGGAAAGGTAATTGTCATACAGGTCAGTCAGCACTTCGCGCGATTCCAGATAGCTTCCGGTGTCCAGGAAAGTCTGAACCGCATCGGGCATGCCCCCGACAAGGAGATATCTGTACACCTCATTGAGAGCCAGTTTGTGCACGGCATCCGGAAGAGGTTCCTTTTGCGAGTATGCATTGCAAATCTTGTCGAAAAGGAGTCTGTTGGAGTTGATCAGAAACTCGTCGAACGTCATAGGAAAAACGGTAACCTGATTGATATTGCCTACCGGGAAAAGAAATGGTTCCCCTTTGCTTACGCCTCGTTTCCTGTTCAGTCTCTGAAGTCTGGTCCTCACCATTGACCCGGTGGCAATCACCGGTATCTCGCGCATATCCTGACAGAAATACTTCAGCGCCGTGATGATTCCCGGGCATTCCTGGATCTCGTCAAATATCAAAAGAGTGTGTTCGGTAATTCTTTTGTTTTTGACGGCGGCGATTAATTCCACGATTTCCTTCGCGGAAACGTGTTTCTCGCAGTAATCACGGATATCGGTCTCAAGACGAAAATCAATATACAGATAGTTGTCCCTGTAGTACGTTTCGGCGAATATATCCCTTACCAGATAGGTTTTCCCGACCTGTCTGGCGCCCCACACGATCATGGGTTTTCTTCTTGCACTGTTATTCCATTTTTCCAGGGTACGAATCGCGTTCCTGTACATTATGCACACCCCTCTCTTTGCAAAAGAATGCCATTATTAACTCGGCAACAAACTAACTCTTGACAATTGAGGAAAAATATGGTATAATAGTGTAGGTTCTCGGGAAGGAGAAAGTGCACTATGGATGAATTAAAA
>JAGAFM010000148.1 GCA_017612655.1 Clostridia bacterium
CAAAGAGCGAATCTTCCCGGAGACGGCCGATGCAGATGCCCATTCCCCCCTCCCGATCGCGGTCCAGAGCGGTCTGGGGACGGTTGTCTTCTTCGAAGTACGTCAAAAACTGCTTCGGTGCGGAAGGCAGTTCCTGTTCCTGCGGAATTCCCCGGAAGGATTTCCAGCGTTCGAGGATTTCCTCTTTCGAGGGCTTTTTGCGGAAGCGGACAAAGACCGCCGCCATGTGTCCGTCGGTGACCGGAACCCGGATACACTGGGTAGTGATCAGAGGGGAGGAGGCTTTTTCTATGATTCCGTTTGTCAGAGTGCCCCAGATTTTCAGCGGCTCCTGCTCGCTCTTTTCCTCTTCCCCACCGATGAAGGGGATGACGTTGTCCGTCATTTCGGGCCATTCGCGGAAAGTCTTTCCCGCACCGGAGATTGCCTGATAGGTGCAGGCGAGGATTTCCGATGGCTCGAACTCCATCAGCGCGGAGATAGCCGGAACATAGGCCTGAATGGAACAGTTCGGCTTGACGGCGATAAAACCGCGTTCGGTATGAAGTCTCTTTTTCTGAGCTTCGATTACGGAAAAGTGGGAGGCGTTGATTTCGGGAATGACCATGGGGACATCCGGAGTCCATCGATGTGCGGAATTGTTGGAAACCACTGGGATTTCGGCACATGCATACCGTTCTTCCAGAGAGCGGATTTCCTCTTTCGTTCCGTTGATGGCGCAAAAAACGAAATCTGCCTGTTCGGAAACAAGAGAGATATCCTCCGCGTCCAGCACCGTCATGTTCCGATAACAGTCCGGGATGGGCTGTCTCATTTTCCACCGGTCTCCGACTGCCTGCTCATAGCTCTTCCCCGCGGAGCGGGCGGAGGCGGCAAGCGCGGTGACCGTGAAGTAGGGATGGTTTTCGAGAAGGGTCAGAAACCGCTGTCCGACCATGCCGGTTGAGCCGATGACGGCGCAGCGGAGTTTTTGATTCGGGACAAACATGAGAATTCCTTCTTTCCATTCAGGATTGTTATGCGGCAGGGAGTGTTTGCTACTTGACGTTGAGTTTGAGAACCCGTCCGGAATTGGACAGGGAATACAGATAAGAATAGCCTGTCGGGGAGGAGGTAAACCGCTCTCCGACGATTTCGTCGATCGAGGAATCCAGAAAAGCGGCGATCGCACTCATCGAATAAGAGCGATCCAGGAGGACTTCGATGGAGACGGCAGACCCGGAATAGCGGAGAAAGACCTCCGCAAGCGAAGAAGCGGTCAACGAAACCGACGTTTTGTTCTGAACGTAGTAGTTCAGCTTGGTATTTGAACAGACAACACGCGGAAGATAGGTGGAATCCATCTGTCTTCCGGTAGATTCGAGATAGGCCGTAGTCTGACAGAAATATTCGTGGGTCGGGGAGCTTTCTCCGGAGGAGAGAACCGGATCGTCGAACGTGCAGTCGACCTCGTACGGAACACCGTCCAGCCAGACGACGTTCCAGGCGTGCGGACTTCCGTTGGCTGTCCCGGTCACAATCGTCGCACAGATTCCGCACCGGTACATCAGGTACTGAAAACCCTTGGAGTACCCTTCGCAGACCGAGGTCTTGTTGACCAGATTTCCATAGGCGGTATGGGTGAAAGGAGCGTTCAGCGACGAGTCGTAACGGGCTCCGTTGACGATTCTTTCATGAATTTCAAGGGCCAGTTCGTAGGCGCTCATATTGGATCCGAGTCCCGACAGGAGGGTCTCGACCGCCTGGTCAAATCGGGATTGCAGCTGTTTTTTTTCTGCGGAAGAGCAAAGATAACTTGGAGAAAAAGCGGTAAGGTATCCGTCCGTTGTGAATCGGTATCCGTACTTTTTTTCCAGCCAGAAGAACTGAGGATAGTCCCGTTCCAGGCATTCGAAAAGGAGCCCTGCATCTGTTTTCGGAATATTGAAGTCCCTGATGTCCGCCTCCTCGCCCATCCGGGAGACGCAGTCGACTATCGCCAGATAGGCGTTGACGTAATTGGCTCCCTTCTTTTTCAGGCAGGTGTATCCGTAGTATGAGGTGGACGGAAGTTCCTGCAGAGAGCCGGAGGCGGGAGTTTTCGGAATGGACTGAGTTTCCTCATAACCGCAGACGGAACAGGTTCTCTTGCGAAGCCCCTCCGCGGATACGGTTGCCGGAATCGAAACCTTCCATTCTCCGAATGAATGGGTCCCGGTCGGGGGAAGCGCGGTTTGCTCTACCTTTCCGCACACGGAGCAGGTGAGAGTCTTCAGACCTTCATGAGAGCAGTCGGGCTGTCTGGTGACCGTTTCTTTCCAGCTGTGGTTCCCTGTGGCGGGTATGGATTCTTTGTATGACTTTCCGCAAACCGGACAGGAAACGGTTTTTTCTCCGGGATCCGCGCAGGTCGGATTCCGGGTGACGGTTTCCGCCCATGCGTGATCCTCGGTAACGGGCAGGGTCTCTTTCTGTTCGAGTCCGCAGACAGAGCAGGTTTTCAAAAGAACCCCGGCTTTTGCGCAGGTCGGCTTTTCGAGCACGGTTTCCTTCCACTGATGGTTTCCGGTCGGGGAAATGGACACCTTTTCTATCTTCCCGCAAACCGTGCACTCTTTGGACTTGGTTCCTTCTTCCGCACAGGTCGGCTTTTTTGTCACCGTTTCTTTCCAGGTGTGTTTTCCGGTGGGCGGGATCGTTTCGGTGATTTCAAGAGAGCAGACGGAGCAGATCTTTGTCCGGATTCCTTCCTCAGAGCAGGTTGCCTCTCTGGTTACGGTTTCCGCGAAGGAGTGGACGCCGGTCGGGGGAACGGATTCGGTTCGGGTTTCCCCGCAGAGGGAGCAGGTATAGAGAAGAGTCCCCTCCTCCACGCAGGTTGGGGAGACTGTCAATACTCCTTCCTCCCAGCAGTGCTCTCCCGTGGGAGGAACGCTGTCCTGAAAGGATCCGTTTCCGAGTCTGGAGCGGTAAAGAACGATGCCGCTTTCTCTGCAGGTCGGTTCCAACTCCGTCTGAATGTCAAACAGTTCCCCGATTACTGTCTCGGGTTCTGTACCGTATTTTTCAGACAGGTCCGAGACGACGCGCAGAGTATTGTCTTTGTCCCCGCAGGCGGCGTAGGACTGTGCGAGCAGATAGAGACTGTCCTCGCTTTCGGACAGAGCAACCAGTTTCTCGAATTCCTCGACGGCCAGATCGAAACGGCCCTCTTCCATCGCACGGTTTCCGTTTATCCTGCGGATGGCGGCGGTTCGGGAAAGCGCTTCGGCGTGATCGGGGATACTCTCCAGAATCTGGGAATAGCAGGCGAGCGCGGTATCGTAATCTCCGATGTATTCCGCCTCCTCTCCCTGCTGCATCAGAGACTGAGTCCGGTTGTCCCGGAGGATTCCGGGAAGAAACACTGCCGCCAGGATGCCGGCAGCTACTACCGCTACGACGATAGGGATCCAGACCGCCTTTTTCACGTTTCTCTGCGCTCCTTTGATGACCGTACTGGGATTCAAACAGACACTTTTTATTATATCATACCCGAAAAAAAAGGTCAAGAGAAGGGAAAAAGAACGAAACACTTGATTTTCCCCGACAAATATGATAAACTCAAACGATAAGATTGGATCCCAGAGACGAGGAAAGAAATATGGAAAATCAACAGAAAAACAACGATATACTGGATGCCGCGGAACAGGTGGCCGGTCTGATTGGAAGCGGCCTTTCCTTCCTAAAGGAAAAGGTCGGAGACGGGCTTTCCTGCTGCGCGCCGGAGCCCCTGAAGCAGGCCGTTGAGGAGGTCAGGGAGGAAATCCGCGTCGTTCGGGAGAGAGATCCCGCCGCCAAGAGCGATCTTGAAGTTCTCCTTCTTTATTCCGGGCTCCATGCGGTCCTGGCGCACAAGGTTTCCCACAGACTTTACGACGACGGATACCGGTTTGCCGCCCGAGCGGTCAGCCAGCTGGCACGCGCTGTTACGGGGATCGAAATCCACCCCGGCGCGAAAATCGGAAAAGGATTTTTCATCGACCACGGATCCGGTGTTGTGATCGGGGAAACGGCGGAGATCGGCGACAACTGCACCCTATATCAGGGTGTTACTCTCGGAGGAACGGGAAAAGATACCGGAAAACGCCACCCGACGCTCGGCAACAATGTCATGGTAGGCGCAGGAGCGAAGGTGCTCGGCCCCTTCCGGATCGGCGATAACAGTAAAATAGCCGCCGGGGCGGTCGTCCTGACGGAAATACCGGACGACTGCACGGCGGTCGGCATCCCGGCCCGTGTGGTGCGCTGCAAAAACGAAAAGGTGGCCGCAGACGCGAACCGCAATCTGGACCACGTCCATATTCCGGATCCGATGTCTCAGGAACTGTGCGCGCTCAGGCAGGAACTCGACCGGATGAAAGAGGAGATCGCCGCCCTGAAGAGCGAGTCTTCCCCCGAGAAGAACGAGTCGGATCCGAAGACGCAGGAGGAATCATGAGACTTTACAATTCTCTGACTCATACAAAAGATGAGTTTGTCACGCACTTCCCGGGCGTCGTGACCATGTATACCTGCGGTCCGACAGTCTATCACTTTGCACACATCGGAAACCTCCGCACCTATATCATGGAGGATGTTCTGGAAAAGTATCTCCGTTTTTCCGGCTATCAGGTCCGCCGCGCCATGAACATCACGGACGTCGGTCATCTGACCAGCGACGCGGATACCGGGGAAGACAAGATGCTGAAGGGCGCGAAGCGCGAGCACAAGACCGTGATGGAAATCGCGGCGTTCTATACGGACGCCTTCTTCCGCGACTGCGGGAAACTGCGGATCGGGATTCCCGGGACGGTGGTTCCCGCAACGTCGTACATCCCGCAGTTTATCGAGATGATTTCCGTCCTGCTTGAAAAAGGATACGCTTACGAGGCGAACGGAAATGTCTACTTCGATACGTCGAAACTGAAAGAGTATTATGTCTTCAACAAGCAGAACGAAGAAGACCTTGCCGTGGGAGTGCGGGAAGGCGTGGAGGAGGATCTGAGTAAACGGAACAAATGCGATTTTGTTCTGTGGTTTACCAAGTCCAAATTCGAGGATCAGGAACTGAAGTGGGATTCTCCCTGGGGTGTCGGTTACCCGGGCTGGCACATCGAATGCTCCGCGATTTCCGTCAACACGCTGGGAGAATACCTGGATCTGCACTGCGGCGGGATTGACAATGCGTTTCCACACCACACCAACGAAATCGCGCAGTCCGAAGCCTATCTCGGCCATCCCTGGTGCAGGCAGTGGTTCCATGTTCTCCACCTGAACACCAACGACGGGAAGATGTCAAAGTCCAAGGGAGAGTTCCTGACCGTCGATCTTCTGGAAAAGAAGGGATACGATCCCCTGGTTTACCGGTTCTTCTGCCTGCTTTCCCATTACCGCAAGGCGCTGGTGTTTTCCTGGGAGGGCCTGGACAACGCGAAGGTTTCCTATGACAAACTGGTCTCCCGAATTGCGGGATGGAGCAGGGACGGGAAACCGAACCTTGCAGAGGCGGACCCCTACCTTGCAGCGTTCCGCGACGCAATGGACAACGACCTCAACACCGCGATGGCCATTACCGCCCTCTTCGACGTAGCCAAGGCAAAGGTGGACGACGCCACCAGACGCTGGCTGGTCGGGCAGATGGACAGCGTTCTGTCTCTGGGCCTCCTCGAGGCTGCGGACAGGGTCTCGACCGCGGCGGATAAGGACGGAGCAGAGGCCGCTCCGGCAGCAGAGAAGGATGCCTTCGATCTGGAAATCGAGCAGGCGATTGCGGAACGTGCGGCTGCCAAAAAAGCCAGGGATTTTGCCCGGGCGGATGAAATCCGCGCGGCTCTCGCGGCAAAAGGGGTGACGCTGACCGATACCCCGCAGGGCACGACCTATACCCGGAACTGACCCGTTTTCCCGCGTTCCTTTTTCGGACCGGTCCGCTGCGCGAAAATCGGATGAAAGGAGCGGATGCCTTCTCTCACACGGAGATCGTTCCGTGTGACCGGGGCAGAATTCTATGAAACGAATCTCGTTCGCCCTCCTTCTGCTTTCTGCGGTCTTTGCGACTGCCGGCTGCGGTTCCGCGGCTGGCGCGAACAATCCGGATCCTGGTTTCACCGAAAAGAATTCCGATACAGCCCCAGGCTCCTCGCCCGAGACGGAAGCTCTGTCTTCCGCTGCGGACTATTCCATTCCCGAACCGGATCTTCCGGAACTGGACTTTGGAGAGGGGCCCTTTATCATTTTCGCCGGGAAAGTCGGCCAGGCAGGCATTCTGACCTGGCTGGAGGATCTGGATTACGAAAATCTGCTGTTTCCCGCATCCGCCTTCCTTTCTTCGGAAGGGCTGACCGGAGAGGTCGTAAACGACGCTGTCTATAACCGAAATCTCATGGTCGAGGAAAAATTCAACCTCAGATTTCAGATAGAGAAGAGTGAGATACGGTGTGACGAGCCGATTCTGGCCGGAGAACCGATCGATCTGGTTCTGGCG
Organism: Clostridia bacterium; assembly: GCA_017612655.1. Lineage (GTDB taxonomy): Bacteria > Bacillota > Clostridia > Oscillospirales > CAG-272 > RGIG3925. The sequence goes on from JAGAFM010000148.1 coordinate 6,485, forward strand.
AGCGGAACCGTTTTGGCCGAGACGGCATTGTCGGGTGTTTATGAAAACATGTCGAGTATTCCCTATCTGGATCTGACGGCGGAGTACTGGAGTCCCCGCTGCCTGGAGGGGACGGTCGTCGACAGTCTGGTCTTCATGATGCCGAGCGATATCTGTCTGGACCCGCTGGTTCACACGGGAATTCTTTTCTTCAACAAGCGAATCCTTTCGGAAAACGATCTTGAGAACCCTTACGATATGGTTCGGCAGAACACCTGGACGCTTGAGAATTTCCTGAATCTGGTGCGTTCGGTTCACAAAGACCTGAACGGAAACGGAACGATGGACGTCGATGATCTCTTCGGCGGACTGTTCCGGTACGAGTGGAGAGACGGCGCCTGGATGCAGTTCTATTTCGGAGCCGGTCAAACCTATACCAGAATCGACAAGGATCTGGGTCGGGCTTTGGCTTTCAATCCGGAAATCGGGCAGGGGATCATCGACCGGCTCTACGAGGTTCTGGAAGACCGGAGAATCTGCATGGATTTCGAGGATGTCGAAAAACTGGGCGGCCCCGAACTCTATGATCAGATTTTTCTGGAGGGACGCAGCCTTTTCTGCCAGCATTTCATCACCTCGACAGACGTGTTTCGCGAGATGGAGGATGATTTCGGGATAGTCCCCAATCCGAAATATGATTCGGATCAGGACCGATACTATCAGCGTGTTGACCCCGGATCCGGCATGTTTTCGATTCCGGTCACAACCCCCAGTGTGGAAAAAACGGGTGCGGTTGCCGAGTACATGTCCTGGCTTTCTCACAACACGGTGCTCCCCGCATACTACGAAATCACGATCAAGACGAAGCGGGTTCGTGACGAGGACGCGGTCGAGATGCTCGACATCATCCGTAATTCCCGTGTTTTTGAATTCGGCGATCTTTACCAGACGCGGATTTCCCACTATGTATGGGACGCTTATGTATTCCGCTCCTTCCCGCAGAGAGTCTCCGCCAACGAAAAACTGCTGGGGAAAGCGGTTGCCCGGTATGTCTCCAGGCTCCGCAGTCTTGAATGAGAGATGCCTCTTCCGTTCGGACTGGATGCGTTCGGACTCCCCACGGAGATGGTCGCCCATGTGCCTTTTCCGGCCTTTCCGAACATCTCCATGATCCCGATTCCGGCTTCGTTCTCTCCTTTTTTGCCCATTTTTCCGGGGTTGGCGCAGATTTCTCCGTTTTTTTTCAAAAAAGTCTTGCACAAACGTTCGGAGTATGCTAAAATAACAACCCACGGCTTGCTGAAAGCCCGGTCTATTGTGAAGAGTATTCCCGGTTTTATCGGAAGAACATAGGAGGTGTCAGTCCCATGGCAAAGTGCAGTGTGTGCGGAAAGGGTGTCTCGTTCGGACATACCGTCTCCCACTCGAACCGGAAAGAAAACCGCACGTTCAAGGCAAATATCAGACGGGTGAAGGCTCTCGTGAACGGAACGCCTTCCACCGTGTATGTCTGCTCCAGATGTCTGCGTGCCGGCAAGGTTGAGCGCGCCGTTTGATTCCAGTCAAAAGATGATGCACGGACGAATCTCCCCGTGTTGCCCACAGACGGCGATGCGGAGGAGATTTTTGCTTTCTTCGCGGATTATACCGTAAGCCCCGGCTTCCCCTGCAGGAGAACATGTTGCACCCCGATACGGATCCGGTTCGGATCTGGGGGTGCGGAAAGAGGTTGTCATGGCCGAAAAGAAACCGATTGAATCGTTCCGGACCGCGCTGAACGGATACCGGAAATCCGATGTCAATGAGTACATCGAAAAGATCCAGTCCCAGTTCGGAAGCGTGGAGCGTTCCCTGAAGACCGCCATCAATCGTCAGAAAGAAGAACTGACCGCGGCGCGGGAACAGCTGGAACAGGCCAGAAGAGAACTGAAGCACCTCGAAGAGACTGCTTCCGGTTCAGAATGTGCTGCGGCGACCGAGGATACGGAGCGGGGAAATCCCTCCGATGCCGGTTCTGTTACGCCTGAAATCGCGGAACTGAAAAAGAAGGCGGAACTGTACGATCAGATGACTTCTCAGGTCGGGGGAATTCTGGTTCAGGCGAACGCCGATGCGGCAGCAATCACGGATGACGCCCGGCGCAAGGCGGAGACCATGATCAGCGGGGTCAATGCGGAACTGCAGGAGGCCCGTCAGAAAGCCTCGGATCTTTACGGGCGCGAGATCGGTTCCGTCAGCGCAAAGCTGGATGCAATCCGCTCCAGCTGCTGTTCGGATCTGATCCGGGAGCTGGAGGAACTCCGGGATTCGATAGAATCGGCCGTTGCATCGGTTCGGGAAAAAGAGGAAGTGCTGGCCGCTCGTCTGGACAGCGCAAAGACGGAAATGGAAACCGTGTCCAGGGAGACCATCGCCAAGGCTACCGCATCAAGGAGCCTGAAGCTCCCGTAGCCGTCCGGAGGTGCGTTCGTGAAACGTTTCGGTGCTTTTCTCCTCTCCCTGCTGGTTCTCCTTTCCTTGATTCCCGCTGCTTTGGCAGAGGGATCGGGGGAGGAACTGATGTCGGAAACAGTCTATCACTTTTCCGAAGACGATTCCGTAGTTCCCGTCTATGATCTTTTTCTTTCGGTTTATGAGAAAGACCGGACGGATATTCGTCTCATCTGCGGAGAGACGGAGTGGTTCTTCTCCTGCGACAATGTGTTTCGGAACACGCAAAAATGGGCGGATTTTTCTGCGAGCGTCCGTGTGATTCCAAACCCGGAGCTTCCGGAAGCCCTTCCGGAATCGGTTGCGTCCCGGGAGATCTTTTTGATTGATTTCCGGGACGGAGATCTGTTCCCGGGACCTGCTGAGATTTCCCTTCCTGCCGGCTCCTCGGGGACGGAGTATTCTCTCGTCGAGGTCGCCGTTTCCGAAGCCGGTCACCTCGTTCTGACCCCGGTTGCCGAACACATTTCCCCCGATTCCGACGGGATTCTGACCCTGACTCTGACGGAAGCGCACGACTTCCTTCTGATCCCGGGAGATCCGGGCCCCCTTTCCTCCTATGCGCCCCAGGTAACCATCCCTGCCGCAGGCAATTCTTTTCTGACCGTTCTGATTTCGGTTCTGATTGTTCTGGCAGCTGCGCTTCTGGCCTATTTCGTGATTCGTCTTATTCTCAAAAAAACCGGACGGCGGGCGAAGAGCTGAGACTTGTGTTCCGACTGCTGTCGGGATCACAAATCGTTCAAAAAACATTTATTTGCTATCCATTGACTTTTCAGTACCGATCTGATATGATATTTTTGTAGATTAATCCATTTGAATGATCCAAGGATTTGTATGACAAGGAGGAAGTAAATCATGGCATTTGATTTTTCTGCGTTTTTCGAGAAGGTAAAAGAGAAGGCTTCTTCCGCGGCATCCGCTGCAAGCAAGAAGACCAGCGAAGTTTCCACGATTGCCAAGCTGAGCATCAGCCAGAAACAGTTGGAGTCCGATATTGTAAAGATCTATTCCGAACTCGGAAAAGCTGTTTATCTGGCTCATCGGGACGGAACCGATGCTGCCGGGCTGATTGCTGAAAACTGCGCCGCAATTGATGAGAAGAATGCCTCGATTGACCAGATCAAGGCGGAAATCGCCGAGATCAAGGCAAAGGCAGAGGCGGAAAAAGCGGAACGCGCTGAAGCAAAAGCGCAGGCGGAGGCCGCTGCGAAAGAAGCTGCCGAAACCGTTTCTGCGGAAGCCTCCGAAGTAGCGGAGGAGGTCAAGGAAGCTGCGGAGGAGACCGCCGAGGCGGTTTCGGAGGCGGCAGAGAGTGCTGCTGAGGCCGCAAAGGAGTTTACCTATACCTGCGAAGAGGTTGTAGAAGAGAAAGCTGAAGAGATCCGCAAGGACATTCAGGACCTCTGATTTGCAGTCTCCCGGATTCTTTCCACCGATCAATGGGCTGTTGGTTGTTACAACAGCCCATTTCACTGACGGGAAAGAATCCTTTCCTGCATTTCGTTCAGACAAGGAGTACCTTCTCTCATGCTCATACTCAGCTGTGACCATCTGTCCCTTTCCTTCGGGGGGGCCGAAATCCTGTCAGACGTTACCTTTCGGCTCAATGAAGGGGATCGACTGGGGATCGTCGGCGTCAACGGAGCAGGCAAGTCTAGCCTGTTCCGGATCCTGACCGGCTCATATCTTCCGGATACGGGAACCGTTGCGATTGCGAGGGGAAAAACCGTTGGGATCCTGGAACAGGATGCCGGACTGGACAGCAGCAGGGAGATTTTTCAGGAGATGCTCCTTGCGTTTCCAAACCTGCTGGAGCAGGAGAGGGAACTCCAGAAAATGATGCTTGCCCTTCAGCGGGTGGATCATTCCCCTGAAGATGCTTCCGGGAATGCAGCCGGACTGGCGAAGTGCTACGCGGAACGCGAGGAAGCTTTTCGGGAATCGGGAGGATATACCTTCCGGGATCGTATCCGCTCGGTTCTGACCCGGATGGGTTTTCCCGAGGAATTGCAGAATCTGCCGATTTCCACGTTGTCGGGCGGACAGAAAACGCGGCTGGCTCTGGTTCGGCTTCTTCTGTCAGAACCGGATCTGCTGCTTCTCGATGAGCCGACCAATCACCTGGACATTGAAACCATGGAGTGGCTTGAGGGGTTCCTTTCCGGATACCGAAAAACGCTCCTGGTGATCTCTCACGACCGCTTCTTTCTCGACCGGGTGACGAATCACACCCTGGAAATCGAAAACGGTAAAAGCCGGTTTTTTGAGGGGAACTACACCCGGTATCAGGAACAAAAGGCAATCGACCGGGAACTTGAGGAACGACGGTACGCGAATCAGCAGAAGGAAATCGCACGGATCGAAGCCTATATCGCACAGCAGAAGCGGTGGAACCGGGAGAGGAACATCATCGCGGCGGAGAGCCGCCAGAAACAGCTGGACAAGATCGAAAGGCTGGAAAAGCCCAAAGAAGCGCCGCAATCCATCCGGATCCGGTTTGAAAAATCGGGAGAATCCGGAAATGAGGTTCTGACCCTGAGCCATTTGTCCAAATCATATCCGGGAAAACAGTTGTTTTCGGATGTGTCCGCCACCATCGGAAAACACGATGCCGTGTTTGTATACGGACCGAACGGATGCGGAAAATCCACTCTCATGAAGATCCTGGTCGGAAAGGTACAGCCTGACAGCGGATCTTTCGAGTTCGGCTACAATGTTTCGGTCGGTTATTACGATCAGGAGCAGCAGGAGCTGAACGAAAAAAATACGGTGCTCGAAGAACTGTGGTCGGAATATGAAAGCCGGACCCAGACGGAAATCCGGAACGCGCTGGCTTTGTTTCAGTTCCGTGGAGAAGACATTGAGAAGAAAGTTTCCGTCCTTTCGGGCGGAGAGAAAGCAAGACTGACTTTTGCCAAACTGATCCTTTCGAAGATGAATCTCCTGCTTCTGGATGAGCCGACCAACCATTTGGATATCCCTTCCAGAGAGGCGCTGGAACACGCGCTCTCTTCGTTTGACGGAACCATTGTCGCGGTATCTCATGACCGCTATTTTATCCAGAAACTGGCCAATCGCATTTTTGATCTGCGGGAACACCGGCTGTTCGATTTCCGTGGCAATTATGAATCCTATCTTGAATACCGCTCGCAGCACATGACGGAAGAACGGGACACGAAGAACGAAGCCGCGCTGCCGTCTGCCGGGAAGGAACAGTATCTGAAGAGCAAGGCGGAAACCGCGCAGAAACGGCGCGAGGAACGTCAGCGGAATCAGGTCAGGGACTCGATCCGCTCGGCGGAAGACCGGATCACGGAGATCGGAGAAGAAATGGCAGGGAGCGCTGCCTCGGATTACGTCCGTCTCTCGGCGCTGCAGAGCGAACTGGACGCTCTGGAAGAGAAACTGCTTTTCCTGTATGAAGAGGAGGAACGGATGGGTCCGGAGCCTAACTCCTAGGGCGGGGGCAGTATCCCCGTTCCAGTTTCGAACGATGCTCCGGGCACGGGTGCCCGATCCCGGGAAGAATAGGCCGATAACCTGTCGGCGGAGGGAGGAATGTCTATGGAATCTGAGAAGAAAAGGCGGTATCTCCAGATTACCGTCTACGTCATTCTCGCGATTCTGGTGGTGGCCTACGTCATTACTCTAGTCGCTCAGGGCAAAGTTCAGACGTTTTTCGGTACCCTGACGGAGGCGTTTAAACCGATCTTCTACGCGGTTCTGTTCGCATTCGTCGCCTGGCAGATTATCACAAAGTTCGAAAACGGCGTCTTTGCCGGCCTCGAAAAGAAAAAGAGCCGCAAGAAGCTGGTCCGGGGTCTGTCGGTTCTGTGCACATATCTTCTGATCCTCCTGGTGATCGGATTCGTGATCGGAACGATTATTCCGCAGCTGATCCAAAGCGTTTCGACTTTCGCATCCCGGCTTTCCGACTATGCGACTTCCATACAGGAATGGTTCAACCACGGGGTTCTGGGAGAGGAGGAACTCTCCTTTTTGCCCGACTTCCTGAAGAACCTGCTGGCAGAACAGAAGGGCGCTTTGCGGGAATATACCAGTAACCTGATCCCCTGGCTGACGTCCAACCTGTCCGATATTCTGTCCAAGGTTCTTACGGAGGCCGGTTCCTATGCTGGCTTTTTCGCTTCCTTTGCCCGGGAGCTCCAGAGCCTGATCCTCGGCTTGATTTTCTCGGTTTACTTTACCCTGTACAAGGAACGAGTCATGGCGCAGATAGCCAAGGTGTTCCGCTCCCTCTTTTCCGAGAAAGCGTATCAGGTTGCCCGCAAATACGTTCAGGAAGCGAACGGGATCTTCGGCGGCTTTCTGGTCGGAAAAATCCTCGATTCCATGATTATCGGGGTTCTCTGCCTGATTCTGATGAGTATTTTCGGAATGCCGTACGCTCCGCTGATCAGCATGATTGTCGGGGTTTCGAATATTATCCCGTTCTTCGGACCGTTCATCGGAGCCATTCCCAGCGCGCTGATCGTCCTGATTGCTTCCCCTGGCCATTTCATCGGGTTCATCATCATGATTCTGCTCCTGCAGCAGTTCGACGGGAATGTCCTGGGGCCGAAGATTCTGGGAGACTCAATCAATCTTTCTCCGCTCTGGATTATCATTTCCATCACGGTTATGAGCGGTCTGTTCGGCATCTTCGGGATGTTCTTCGGGGTTCCGACCTTTGCTGTCTTCTACAGCATCGTCAAGGATATCGTGGAAAATCGTCTGAAGAAGAAGGGAATGGACACGGAAACCGAGGAGTATTTCGCGGATCCGGTGTACGTTCCCCTGACGAAGGGACGGGAAAAGCGTCCCGGATTGATCAGCCGTTTCTTCGCCTTTCTGAAAAAGCACCTTTCCGCCTTTTTCGGGAAGCTGTTCCGCCGAAGGAAGAAGGAGCCTGATTCTCCGGATCAAACGGAAGAACAACCGGATCGGATTTCGGAAGAGGCTCCGGAAGAAGTGCAAAAACCGGAAGAACCCCCGCAATCGGAAAACAAGGAATAGAAACAACCCCTGCCTGATTTGAAGAGGCAGGGGTTTTCTTTAGAGAGAATAAGGTTTATCCGTCGCGGCGGAACGTTTCGAACTTCCGGTTCCGGGTTCTTCCGGAGGAGAAACTACTTTTCTGTACGAACCGGATGAGAAGACCTGCGCAGGAGTCCTCTGAGAAAGGAGAAAGCGGAAAACCCGAGGAAGAAGACGAGATTAACCGTCACGATGGTCGCTCCGGTTGGGAGACTGAAAAGGAACGACAGAATCAGCCCGAGAACCAGACTGAGTACCGAGGTCGCAACGGAACAGATCACGACGCCGCGGTAGCTCTTGCAGACTCGCATGGCCGTCAGGGCAGGGAAGATGATCAGAGGGGAAATCAGCAGCGTTCCCATCAGCCGCATTCCAACGACGACCGTGAGAGCAGTCAGCAGAGACAGAATCGTATTATAGAAGGAGGCGCGGGTTCCGGTCGCCGCGGCAAACGGCTCGTCGAATGTGATGGAGAACATCGGGTGATAGCAGACGAGGTAAAGAACCAGAACCACCGCGGAAACGATCACCGAGATCCACATATCGCTCTGACTGACCGCGAGAATGGAACCGAACATGTAGCTGTTGAGGTCGATGTTGAGACCGGAGGAAAAGGAAGTGACCAGGATTCCGATTGCCAGTGCGGAGCTGGAGAGCATCGCAACGGAGGCATCTCCCTGCATTTTTCCGTGTGCATTCAGCCAAAGCATGAAAAAGGCGGCAAGGATCACAATCGGAATGGCGATGGCCAGCGGTTCCGCTCCGAGAACAAGAGCGAGGGCCAGCGAACCGAATCCGACATGAGACAGGCCGTCGCCGATCATGGAGAACCTTCTGAGAACCAGGTTGATCCCGAGGAGTGCCGAGCAGACGGAAACCAGAATTCCGACGACGAGAGCCCGTTGAATGAAGGCAAAGGAGAAGAGCGAAGACAGATCAATCGGCATGTCCGTTTTCCTCCTTTTCCTCCGGATGCAGTTCGTGTCCGTGGGAGTGGGTGTGCTCCCTGGAATAATCGGCATGACACAGTCCGACCATCCGCTGGTACAGCTCCGTCTGGAAATAACCTTCCGGCGTTCCGTAGTAGAGCAGCTCCTTGTCCATATGAAGGATCGTTTTTGCCTGCTCAACCGCACAGTGAATATCGTGGGAGACCATAAGGATCGTGATTCCGCGTGTTTCGTTCAGCATTTTCAGAATGGAGTAGAGGTCGTGGGTAATGACAGGGTCCAGAACTGAGGCAGGCTCGTCCAGAATCAACAGTTTTTTCGTTGCGCATAGGGCCCGGGCAAGAAGGACACGCTGCTTCTGGCCCCCCGACAGCTCCCGGAATGATTTTTTGGATAGCGGGGAAATGTTCATCAGTTCCATGGCGTTTTGGGCAGCTTGTTTCTGACCTTTGGAATAGAACGGCAGGAAACCGCCGCCCCCGATGCAGCCGGTCAGGACGACTTCGGATACGGTCGCCGGAAAATCCCGCTGAACGGGGGTGGACTGAGGAAGGTAGCCGATCTCTTTTTTGCTCAGATTGTGCAGAATGACTTCCCCGGCAGAGGGCTTCAGAAGCCCGACCAGCGTCTTGACAAGGGTGGATTTCCCGGACCCGTTTTCTCCGACGATGGCAACATAATCCCCTTCCTCCAGGGCGAAAGACAGATTGTCACACGCAATATGGTGCTCATATCGGACGGTCAGGCCGCGTGTTTCAAGCATTACAGACATAGGGGCGAAAACTCCTTTTTGGATAAGGTGATCAGTTCAGAGCGGTTCGGAGTGCATCCAGGTTTCGGTTCATCAGGTCCAGGAAGGAAAGGTCTGCCTTCGCTTCGTCCAGCGTCCTGTTGTGGCAGGAGTGAAGCGTAAGGACGGCTGCACCGGTCTCTGCGGCGATGGCATCCGCCACTTTTTGGTTGCTCATTTCGATGGAAAAAACGACGGGAATCTGTTCCGCACGGATCTTCTCAATGAGAAACGCCATGGTCGCAGGGCTCGGTTCGGTTTCTGCGGCGCACCCTGGAAATGCCGCCCAGTAGGAAAGGGAATAGTCATTGCAAAGATAGCGGAACGGGAAACGGTCTCCGAACACCAGTGTTTTTCGGATGGACTGTTCCGTTACGGAGCGAAGAAGACCGTCCAGTTCATCCAGTCTCTCAAGATAGTCTGAGAGTCGGTTTCGGTATTCGGTTTCCCGCTCGGGGCAGATCCGGCAGAGTGCATCTGCGATGGTCTTGCAGAGGATTTGACAGTTTCGGGGAGAAGTCCAGATATGTTCATCTTCCTCTTTTTCTTCTCTGGTTTCCTGAATGGTCATACCCTCCCTGTCCTCTTCCTCCAGGCACTCGACGGAATCCATCAGACGAAGGACAACGCGGTTTGAATCGGGAACCGCCTCCAGTATGGTGTCGACCCATGCCTCAGATTCCCCTCCGATGTACAGAAAGAGGTTACAGTTCTGAACGGCAAGAATATCGGCCGGGGATGGATCGAAGGTATGACACTCCATGCCGGGCCTGACTAGCTGAGTGACTGTGACGGACTCTCCTCCGATAACGCGCGCGAAGTCGTAGGGTGGAAAAATCGTTGTGACGACGGATATGGTATCTCCCTGAGGAGAGTTACCTGGACCGGTACATCCCGCAAGGGAGATGAGCAGAATCAGCAATAGGACAGGGAAGCGCTTCAGCATGACGGGGAACCCTTTCTGTCGTTTGAATTGAAATTGAGAATCATTTTCAATTTTGGATTATTATAACACGCGGACAGGAAAAAAGCAATAGTTCCGATGGAATTCCCCGTAAAAAGGACAGTTGCACTCCGCACTTTTGCTCGTTTTTGCCTCTTGCTGAGTGCGATGCTGCTTGCAAAGTTTGGCGATTCTCTTGACTTCTACTCTTTTTAGCGTATAATGGTTTTTGAATTCTCCTGAAATACTACTGAAGTGACGGATGGGAAGAATCGGGAACGTTATATCGACTCTCTGAACTTCTTCGGTGAAAGGGAAGAGGACCACAATGATTGAAATAGCGATCTGCGACGATCAGGCCGAATTCGCAATGCAATTTTCCGACTCCATAAAGAAGATTTGTGCGGAGGAGTTTACTGATTCGGAAGATGTCCATATTTGCGGGATTTTTTCCTCCGCCGAACAGGTACTGGGAGCCTTATCCCAAAAGAGGATTGACATCCTGTTTCTTGACATTGAACTGGAGGGAATGAGCGGATTCGAACTCGCTGAGATTGTTCATCAGAATTATCCGGAAACGATATTAATGTTTGTCTCCTCATACGAAAGATTGGTTTATGTTTCGTTTCGGTTTTCTCCTTTTCGTTTTCTGAGAAAGGCGATGCTGTCCGAAGAACTGAAGGGCGCACTGAGGGATGCGATTGATCTGAAAATGAGCAAAGAGAAAACAGTGCAGCTTAAAACGAGTGATGGGATTGTCCATATCCCTTTGAGCGAAATCGTATATCTAGAGAGTAGCGCAAATTACGTATTGGTTTTCAGGAAGAATGAAGGGAAACCGTATAGAGTTAGGGGTTCATTGTCGGGCTTTGCCACTGAATTGCAGGCTGAATCAACCTTCGTTCGAATCCATCACGCATTCATCATTAACGTGGATAATATCGAAAAAATAGTCTCCAGATACTTTGTGATGATGAATAATAACATCACACTTCCAATTAGTCAAAAAAGGAAGAATGAGTTTGATTCGGCATATTTGGCTTATGTAAGGAGGATGACTCATTAGGTGGAGAATATGTGGTATCTTGAATTGCTCTCTCCCCTTGCTGATTCAGTCATATGTATTGTATTTCTCACTTTGATGATCAAAGGGAAACTAATGGGAATGAGATGGCTGTTTCTGGCAATCATTGCCTACGGTGCCTTATCAATCGCCTGTAGTTTTTTTGTTAATAACATAGTATTATTGGTCCTCAAGACGTCGTTTCTTTTCCTAGCCAGCCTAGCTTATGGATTCCTAATTTGTAGATCTAAGAATGCTTGGGTTATGCTTTCCTGTTTCGTCTACAAGTGCGTTTCTCTCTCCGTTGGCCTGCTTTCGTTGGCCTTTTTTTCGACATTTACGGATTTTGAGGCCGTTTTGCCCAATTCAAATGATTCTATAAGGGTTTTGTTCCTCTTAACCAAAAATGCGTTGCTCATCATCTCTTTGTGGTTGATCATCGTCTTTGTCAACAGAACAGATCCAGAAGTGCGAAACCATGATGATGAAAAGAGCACAATTGTTTTATCGATTGTTCTTGTTGTCTTGAGGACAATCAGTTGTGTTTCTCTGCTGTCTTTTCTCTCCGCCGACCCAAAGAAAAACGGGGTTCCCTGCTTTTTTATGAATCTCCTGATTGGAGCCATTTTCATTGTGATCTGCTGGCTGATATATCGAGTTTTGGTTTTGTCTAGGAAAGCCATAAGAAAAAATGAACTTGAAAGCAGAATTGCCTGGCAACGAGAACAGAATGAGAAGGCAGTTGCCGCATGGGACAAAGCCAGAAGGATTCGACACGATACCAATCAGCATCTCCAGATGATCAGAGGGTTTCTTCTGGATGGAAGTAACGAAAAGTGTTTGCAATATATTGATTCTCTGCTCCCCGTAGAACCGTCGGATCAGAATTTCGTCCATTTGGATAACGAGATTTTGGATTTCCTTATTAACTCAAAGATCGGGGTCCTGCAGGGAACAGAGGTGGTTGTGTCGGGCAAAATGGATTGCCTTGCAGGTATTCGGGATACAGACTTAGTTGCGCTTTTTGGCAATCTGATTGACAACGCCGTTGAAGCGGTTGCTGATCAGAAGAATGGGCGGATTGAACTTGTATTCTCACAACACGGATCGAATCGAATCATTTTTTGTAAAAACACGATTGAAAAATCGGTTCTTCAAAACAACGGTTCTTTTCAATCAACGAAATCGAATCCGGAGTTCCATGGGCTTGGTCACAAAATAGTTGAGGAAACAGTGGCGCGTCTGGGAGGAATCGTTGACTATTCGGAAGAGAATAATATGTTTGTCGTCACAGTTGTGATCCCCGCCTAAAGGAAGAATCCGAGTCAATTCCAGATCGAAGACGAAGAGCCCCCACCTTTTTTGCAGGGGCGCCTTAGTTGCTAAGTAATGAAGAAATGGATTTCTGAAGACTGATAAGAGAAGAAACAGTAGCAGTTATCCCAAATTATAAATCAATTATACCAGATTTTGTTTTCATGCAGGTTATTATGATACAATTCTCCTGTGTTCATCTCTGTGGAACTGAACTAAAGGGGGATTTGCCATGAAACGTATCTCTTCTGCAATTGCCTGTTTGCTAAGTTTCTGCTTACTGTTCAGCATCTGTCTCTCTCCTTTTTCGATTTCCGCCAAAGACGCATTAGAACCGTATCAGCCTCCGGATGTAATCGACGCAGAGGAACAGGCTTCTCGTAAATATGTAGGCCGATACAGAGAAGAAGAGCCGAATCTGTACTCTCTCGTTTTTCAAAACGAAGAGGGCACACATGTCATGCGGGTGTTTCCGTATCCGGTCAAGTACATTGATGCCGATGGGGAAGAGCGGGACATTTCTCTTTCCATTAGCCGGCGGGTAGATGGTTCTTATGGGTCAGGGGATCATCCATTCAATCTGTCTTTCTCTGCGATGCTCTCCGAAGGGGTCTTCCTGCAGTCTCACGATATTCTGATTAGTTTTCGCCCGGAGAATGCAAGCGGAGAGGGTATCCTATCTTCCGATGCACGAGAGATCTCTTATGAGGCGGACTCCAATACTGCATATTTGTATTCCTTGACTTGCCTGGGGATTAAAGAAGATATTTTGGTGCGTTCTTATACCGGACAGACCGAGTATCCGTTTTTGCTTTCCACGAATGGTCTTCATCCTGTGGAAGAAGATGGGGTTTGCTACCTTGCAGATGAAACAGGAGTGGTTGCAGCAACAATTGGAGAGGTTTTGATTGTTACATCGGATGGGCAGAATAATGCTTTTGGGGAGCTGTCTTTTGAAACGATTGAAAAGGATCGAGAATACAGGCTCACTATCAAGTTGGATGCGGATTATCTGGCGGATGAACGTACAACATATCCGATTCGGATCGATCCCACGATACAAATCACTTCCGCGAGCGGGAGCGGGGCAATTGGAGACATAACTATCAACGAGAACGCAATCTATAGTGGGTTCCAAAATAAACTGATAGTGGGGAAGGATTCCGGCTCTCATCTCTCGCGTGCGCTCATGCAGTTTCCGATGCTGCAATTTCCGGTCGAGTTTGGTCCGATGATAACGTCGGCCTCCATTGAAATCGAAGATATCCTATGCCAAACCACATTAATTGATATTGATTGTTGCGAATACAAGGAAACATCTCCCGCCTGGACAGAGTCCGGGACGAGTTGGTTCAGTGTCGGGGGGAACAACTGTGTCGGCCCTGTTTTGGATACCCTGACAGTTCGAACCGGGCTTGGAAATGTCAGCGGCAACAATCAACGTTATTCCTTCAGCATAACGTCACTGGCGCAGAAATGGGCGGACGGGGTCAGTTCTCCGTCCAAGGGGGTCGTTTTTAAAGCCAGCAGTGAATCAATTCTCTCTAGCGGTTATACCAAAACATTTGGCTCCATTAACAGGGCAGATAAGCAACCTTCGTTGACAATTGAATACGTGACGGAAGCTGTATATACAATTCAGGGAGTTGCGGGCTATTGGTATGCAGACAGTTCAGGTACGAACGGGATCAAGTTGC
>JAGAFM010000149.1 GCA_017612655.1 Clostridia bacterium
GCTTCCGCCGGGTGCCCGCTTGATCTCAGCATCGCCAAAAGCGCCAAATACGATACGACTCCGATCGCGGAGCACGAGATTCTGTTCGGCGTGAGCTTCAAGAGAGAGGGAATCCCTGAATGGAAGCCGATGACGAACTACTACGGCGTGACCGAGAGCGGGACCGTCTATTTCTGCTCGCCCTCTCCGATCCTGTACCCGTATCTCCTGGAACTCTTTCTGGAAGAGTGGTTCGGCGTCGCGCCCGGTTCCGGCGAACAGAGCGGCGGTTGCACGGTCACCGCTTGCTACCGCGAGATTCCGGTCTTCCATACAGACAGACTGAAGGCGGAAGGCTATTCCGTCGTCCTGGACGAACCGTTTGACGGGGATGCGCTCAACCTGGATGTCTGGACCTACCGGGGAGAAGGAGAGCGGGCGGCCGGGTTCTTTTCGTCCTCCCAGGCCGCTGTCGCGGACGGGAACCTGATCCTGACCGGGGAATACCTGAACGACGGCGCCTACGGCGAAGGCTGGTACGGCGTTGCGGTTTCCCTGAAAGACTGGTACTGCCGCGGGTATTACGAATCCCGGATCCAATGCTGCATGACGACGGGCAAAGGAAACGGGGATTTATACAGTGCTTTCTGGATTCAGGGACCGAGTCCCTACGACCCCGAGCAGTCTCAGGGAGGCGCGGGACCGGGAGGAGCCGAACTGGATATTCTCGAGAACTTCGGCCCGGACTGCACCACCTGCACGGTCCATGTCTCCGGATACGAGGGGAATACCGGGATTTCCAGCCAGCACGCGGAAATCTTTTCCCAGGGAAACAACTATGTGGACGAGTACCACGTCTATTCGCTGCTCTGGACCGAAGACTACTACGCCTACTATCTCGACGGCGTCCTCCTGAATCATACCGGCTTCGGATACGGGACTTCTCCGGCTCCGGAGGAAGTCATCCTCTCCATGACTGTCCCGAACGGGATCTCGGTTTCACCGGACGTAAACCGTATCATGTATGTGGACTATCTGCGGATCTGGCAAAAGCCGTGACCGCCTTCATCGGTCTTACACACGGAACCGTCTGCGAAAGCCCGTTCCGTCGACTGCTGAAGCCGGACAGGATCACACGACCTGAAAAGAGGTGCATCTTTTGGATGAACTGAATCGGAACTCTGTTTCCAACGTTAATCTCCTGCAAAAATCGGAAGCAAATCCGCTGTCGACGGTAAACCGGGTTCCGGAATATCTCCCGGTTCAGGAGTTCACAACCTTGAATGAGATCGGCGGATCGGAGACTCCGGGGCCGGGCAAGGCGAAAACGATTGCCGGCCGGTTCAAATCGCTTCTTGCTTCCTTTGCCATTGTTACGGTTGTGGCCGTTTCCGTTCTGAATCTGATCCCCCTGAATCCGGGCGCTGTGCTGTCCCATGCTTCCGTCTCCGCGGATGAGGATCGCATTTATTACTCCTATGCGTTCGATAACTTTCAGTCCGGGGATACGATCACGGTTCGCGTTTTCAATGATTTTCTCGATGAAAAAGAGTCCTTCAAGGATTCTTCCGGCTACGGCGAGGCGGAAGGCCTGAAGACCGGCATGAAGTACACCGTCGAATTCCGGTACAAGGGAACCGTCGTTTTTTCCCGTTCGCTCTACGCGGGCTCGCAGGATTCCTATGAGTTTTCCAGATCCCCCGATCATCCCAGCCACTGACGGCGCAAGATTCAGATCACGATTCAAAGGAGAGTATCGAAATGGCAAACAATGCTGAAGTCGAAAAGAAAGAAAAAACAGAATCCAAAGAGAGCCTGATCGGCTGGTTTCTCGGGCTGGAACTGATTCAGAAGATCCTGCTGATTGCCGGAATCGTGATCACGATTCTCGGAATTGTCTTCTCCGGGTATCTGTTCGGCTGGAATTCCGTGTTCAACCAGAATATCAGCAACAACGTCGCGCTGAACACCGCATTCCAGAAAATTCCCGCTCTGATCAAAACGATCCAGATCATTACCGTCTCGTTTCTGGCCTTCGCTCTTGCAAAGGCCCTGATGCTTCGCTTCCTGTCCAAGTCCAAACGAGGGAAAACCATCACGACGCTGGCAACCAGCTTTTTTAAGTATCTGATCGCCATCATCGCCATTATGATGATTCTGTCAGCGTGGGGCGCGGATCCGGGAGCCCTTCTCGCCAGCGCCGGAATCCTGACTCTGGTAATCGGTCTCGGTGCGCAGTCCCTGATCGCCGATATCCTCGCCGGCATCTTCATCGTGTTCGAAGGAGAGTTCCAGGTGGGCGACATCATCGTGATCGACGGATGGCGCGGAACCGTCACCGAGGTCGGAATCCGCACTACCAAAGTCATCGACTGGGGCGGAAACGTCCGGATTATCAACAACAGTTCCATTTCTTCCATCATCAATCAGACGAAGGAACTGTCGATCGCTGTTTCCCGGATTTCCATCGAATACGGTCAGCCGATTCCCGATGTCGAGGTCATCATCAAAAACAACCTGGAGCGGATGAAGAACGCCATCCCCGAAATCGTGGAAGGCCCCTATTACAAGGGCGTTGACGCGCTCAGCTCTTCCAGCGTCGATCTGCTCTTCATGGCGAAATGCAAGGAAGAGGATCTGTACGGCGTCCAGCGTGCTCTGAACCGCGAGCTGAAGATTCTCTTCGACGAAAACGGAATCCGCATCCCGTTCCCGCAGGTGACCGTCAGCCAGTACGAGGACAGCGCCTCGGAATCCGGCCGCGCAGCTGTTGAGGACGAAGCGAGACAGTTTACCGCGGAACAGCGCGCCGCTTCCAAGGATATGGAAGACAGAGATAAGTAATTCTTCCCGGAAAGAGGAGAAAACAGATCCGGACCGGCTGCCGCCTTCATCAGGGCGGAACCGGTCCGGTATTTCTTTTCGGTATGGAAGGGAATTATGCGCCGCACCCGTGCTCATTCTGTCCGATGACCATATCCTGCCATTGCCGGTTCAGCGTCACGAAGCGGGCGTTCCAACCCGAGACTCTGACGGAAAGGCCCTGATAGCGGTCCGGGTTTTTCTGGGCGTCGTAAAGAACGTCCACATCGATGATGTCGGGCTGCATGAAGAATCCGCCGGATTCGACAAATCCGCGCATCAGAGAGACCAGGACGGGAATCCCTTTTTCACCGGAGACTGCGGACGGGAGAAGCTTGAGATCCAGCGCGGCGCCTGTCGGCAGTTCCTTCAGGTCGCATTTGCAGTAGGATTTGATGATCGCCGTCGCA
>JAGAFM010000150.1 GCA_017612655.1 Clostridia bacterium
AAGACCGGGAAGTCGCTGGACATCGTCCGGCGCTACTGCGACTTCGTTCCCGCTTGGGCGGAGAAGAGCGATCACATCGAGATGTACAACTACTACGGCATCTCCCGCGCACAGCATCAGGTGACCATTCCGGTCTGGAACCGGATGCAGGCGGATTTTCAGGATTACGTGCGGCTCGGATTGGAAGGCGTTTCTTCCGAAGGCGTTGCGGACTGTGCGGGACTGTGGACGGGAGGCGACGACAAGAGAGACGAGCTCTTTCCTTATCACAGCTGGACGATGAACGGACTTCTGTTCTGGCTCTATTCCAAATTGGCCTGGAATCCATGGGAAGACGTGGACGCCCTGATCGCAACTTACTGCGATCGGTACTATGGAGCCGCCTCTGCCGACATGCAGGAATACTACCGACTCATGAAGCAGGGATGGGACGAAGGCACGCCGTCCTACAAGCAGTCGGTATTCTTCTATACACATTACACCGAATACTATAAGAAATTCATCAAACCGGCCAAAATCGGTCATCCGGTGCTCGACGCGCTGGACCGGGCGATCGCGGTCACAAGCGGGCGCGTTCGGGAAGAGATTCAATACATAAGGGACACGTTTTACACGAATATCAGCTCATTCCAGAACTGGTAAGGTTTCCGGATAGCTGCATTAATAAACAAAAGAAAGGAAATATGCTGTCATGAAACGAGTATTTGCGCTGATTCTCCTGCTCGCTCTCCTGCTGTCGGCACTCCCATCCTGCGGGAGCGAAAAGCCCGGCGAAATTCCCGGTTCTTCCTCCGGGGAAGCATCCGGAAGCGAAGCGTCCCAGACACTGGAACCGATCACGGAAGAGCCGGAGACGGATCCCTTTGAAGGAGCCGAACCGCTGCCCGCGGATCTGACGATTCCGGAGAACATCAGGCAGCCTGACGGAACCGTGATCGGCACGATCGTTCTTCCCGCGGGAGCGGACGCCAATGAGACGGTTGCCGCGGAAGAGCTCCACTATCATATCGAAAAGGTAACCGGGGCGACCATGCCCGTGGTCAGAAGGCCCGGAGAAGGGTACGGTTCGCTGATCGTCTGCTCGACCGCTTCTCTGCCCGCGGTCGCCGAACTGTTTGCAGACGACATCGCATGGCTGGCGGATACCGGAGACGGGGAATCCACCCGCTGGTGCGACGACGGTTTCGCGATCCGGACGGTCGGAAAAGACATTTATATCATCGGCAATACTTCCCGCGGCGCACTGAACGGCGCATACGACTGGATCGAGGAGAACCTCGGGGTGCTCTGGGTTCGGGCGGACGAGGAACTCGGACTGATCTACGACGAGCAGCCCGAAGTCACCGTGTCCAAAACGGACTACCGGGAAAAATCTCCTTTCCAGATGCGGGGATGGATTCATTCCTGGGGCAACGCGGAAACGCACAAGATGTGGTCCCGCAACAAGCTCAACTGGGACGGCCAGAACGCGATTTTCACCTGCCCGGTGGGCGGATATATCAAGAGCTTTCTCATGGGCAGCCCTCTCTACGACCCCGAAGAGACCGAATACTGGAATACCGATGAGGAAGGAAACCGCCTCTCTCCCGAAGAATCCCTTCAGGTCAATTTCTACTCCGAGAAGGCGATCGAGGCCCTTGCGGCGGCATGCGTGGTTCAGCTTCAGAACGGATTGTCCTGCTCGTTTGTCGGAGAAGAGGATGTAATGGGGATTCCTTACAGCAGGCCCTACGACACCCAGCCGTTTGAGTACGCGCCCGGGCAGTTTGTCAATCCGGAAGACGAAGACTATGTCTCCACGGTCTTCTTCACGTTCATCAACAAAATTGCCCGGAAAGTAAAAGAAGAGATTCCGGACGGAAAAGTCGGAACCTATGCCTATCAGATCGCGATTATCCCGCCCCGGTGCGAAATCGAGGACAACGTTTACATCTGGCTCGCACCGATCAACGAGGATATGTGCTTCCCGCTGATGTCCGAGCTGGCAGAAGACAAGAAAATGGAACTGGAAGCAGCGCGTCATTACTGGAAATACGTTCCCGGCTGGGCAGGGAAGAGCGATCACATCGAGGTGTACAACTACTACGGAATCGGCCGCGCGTTCCATCAGGTGACGCTTCCCATCTGGGAACGGATGCAGCAGGACATCCAGCTCTATGTTGAATACGGATTCGAAGGCGTTTCGTCCGAAGGAGTCGGAGACGGCACCGGAACCTGGGACAAGGTGGACGGAGGCGACAGCCTGTTTCCCGCTCACTGCTGGAACATGAACGGAATGCTCTGGTGGATTTACAGCAAACTGGCATGGAATCCCTGGGAAGACGTCAACGCCCTGATCCGGACCTACTGCGAGCGCGTCTACGGAGACGCTGCTTCCTACATGCTGGAGTATTACCGGCTGATGAAGCAGGGATATGACGAAGCCGCTCCGACGATGAAGCGGTCGCTGTTCTGGTATACGCATCATTCCGAGTACTATAAGGGTTACATCCGTCCGACCGGAATCGGGCATCCGATTGTCGACGCCCTCAATGCCGCATACGACGCCGCAAGCGGACCGATCAAAGAGGTCATCGGGTACATGAAGGATGCCGTTTTCACGAACCTGAGTTCGTTCCGCAGCTACTGACGAGCCCGTCACCCAAATCAAGCCCTTCCGCAGCCGAGTTCCAACGGCCCGGAAGGGCTATTTCTTGCCGTGCGCCTGACCGAGCCCGTCCCGGGCGGACTTTGTCAAAACGCCCGGAAGAATTCTTCCGAAATGCCCGATTCCCCTTGACATTCCATCGGGATTAGGGCATAATGACAACGGATGATCGATATTCTCCCGACTGCCGCGGGAGATAGAGTTTCAAAGGAGTGATACTGTTGAAGAAAGCGGTTTTGTGTCTGATCCTGGCAGGGTGTCTGGCCCTTCTGAGTTCCTGCTTCGAATGGCTCCCCTGGGGCACTGACAGCGGAGAGGTGACGGTAAAGGAAACGACCATCCTTGATGAAAACGGCATCAGAGCGGTTGTAAAAGGATACGGGAAATACAAAAGCGAACTTCTGGGTCTCGACCGGGTTTTGCTGATTGACGTTACCAACGGATCGGAAAGGACGGTCTCCTTCGGCCTGGGGAATGCTTCCGTCAACGGCGTGATGACCGACGCGCAGTATTATCTCGCCGTCATGCCGGGGGAAACCGTGGCCTTCCCGGCCGTCTTCGACGAAGCCCCGCTCGAATTCTTCGGCGTTACCACGATTGCGGACTACGAGTTTTGCGTCGTTATCGAAGACGCCGAGACTTTCGAGACCATCCTCGAAACGGATCCGATTCAGATCAAAACGTCCGCGTATGAGGGGTTTGACTATTCCTTCGACGACACGGGCACGGTCCTGTACGACGAGGGCGGCGTGAAGATCATCGCGAAGGGCACCGACACGAGTGAGTATCTCGGCCCTGTTGTCAATCTCTGTGTAATCAACTCGAGCGGCAGGAATCTGGACTTCTCGGTAGCGGAAGGATCCGTCAACGGACAGGAAGTCGAGATGTACGGAGGCTCGCTGATTCGTTCGGGGAAACGTCTTTTCAGCAGACTTTCCTTCGAAGAAGGCAGCCAGCCCGACAGGGTTGAAACCCTGACGGTTTCCTTTACCTTCTATGACTGGGATACGGGTGAGCAGGTGGTTGAGAAAACCGAGCAGGCCACGGTCACCTTTTCTTCGTAAAACCGATACCTTCTTCCTTTCCTGCCCTTTCGCGGGAGATGGTTCCCCACGGCCTTTTCTGCTGTCATTTGGAGGTTAAGTTATGAAACGGTGGCTTTCGCTTTTACCCGCGCTTCTTCTGGCCTTTCCCGCACTGTTTTCCTGCGGGGAGACGCAGATCCCCGACGAAATCCCGACAACCGGCCCGGAATCCGGGGCGGAGACGGAGGAGCCGGCCGTGTCGGAACGGTACGACATCCCGGAACCGGATCTTCCCGCGCTGGACTGCGGCGGGGAGACCTTCTGGATCGCCGGGGGGCAGAATGATGTGTTCCTGTTCGCGGAGACCCTGATCGGAGAGGTCGTCAACGATGCGGTTTTCCGGCGCAATCTTCTGGTGGAGGAACAATACAATCTCAAGCTGAAGAGACTGGCCGCAAGTCAGGAGATCACGAATCTGATCGCCGCGGGAGAAACGATGGACCTGATCTACCGGGACGCCCCTGGCTTCGCCGCGACCGTTTTCTCCGGCGGATATCAGAACCTGACGAACATTCCGTATCTCTCGCTGGAGGCGGAATACTGGAGTCCGAACGCGTTCCGGGGGCTGAACGTCGACAGCCAGGTGTTCTTTCTTCCGAACGAAATCAGTATGGATCCCCTGAGCATGACTTCGTTTCTGTATTTCAACAAGAGGATTCTGAACGAATACGATCTGGAGAATCCCTATGACCTCGTTTACGGAAACGAGTGGACCATCGACAAGTATCTGGAGCTGATCCGGAAGGTTCCCAGGGATCTGAACGGCGACGGAAAGATGGACGATCAGGATCTCTTCGGGGACATTCACCGTTATGAATACCGGACCGCCGCGTTTCTGCAGCTCTATTTCGGATGCGGGCAGACTTACACGAGACCGGATCCGGACTCGGGACGCGTGCTGGCCATGGACGGGGAGTTCACGCAGGCTCTGATCGACAAGCTCTATGTCGTCCTGAACGACCCTTCCATCTGTGTGGACCATTTCAACAACTATACCGACGAGGACTATCAGGAGTATCTGAGACTCTTTATGGAGGGGCACGGCCTGTTCCTTCAGTCGGAAATCCGGGCGATGAACGTCCTGCGGGAGATGGAGGACGACTTCGGGATCATACCGAATCCGAAGTTCAATTCCGATCAGGAGAACTACTACAATCGCGTCCATCCCTATGCGGGAATGTTTGCGGTTTCCGTCACCGCGCCGGATACGGAACGGACGGGAATCGTGACCGAATACATGGCATGGCTGTCTCACTGTACGGTGCTTCCCGCCTACTATGAAATCACCATCAAGCAGAAGCGGACCCGGGACACCGACGCGGAGGAGATGCTCGATATCATCCGCAGATCCATGGTCTACGAGTTCGCGGATGTTTTCGAGGTCTCCATCGCGAACTACATGTGGGACGCCTACTGCGACCGCTCCTATGCGAGAAAGGTCCTCTCCTCGGAGAAAATCATAAAGAAGCGGCTTGAAAAGTTCGTCAAGCGGCTGAGAGCCCTGGACTGATCCCCCCGATCGGGTTCTCTGAAACGGAAAGGAAAAAAAGATGAGCAGAAAACCTTTGTTCCTCATTTGCGCGCTTCTCGCCGCATGCGCCGCGGCTTCCTGCGGGGAAACGGCCTCTCCCGAACAGCCGTCGGACGGTTCGGTCGCGTCGGCGGAAACTCCGGAAACGGAAGCGGTTTCCGATGCGGCCAATTACGATATTCCGGAACCGGAGATCCCAGAATTCGATTTCGGCGGAGCGGCTTTCCGCTTCCTGGACGGATACAACTCCGCGATGGAGGAATCCCCGGAACGGTTTCTGGTCTCGGAGGGACTGACGGGAGAAATTGTCAACGACACGGTCTTCAACCGGAATCTGAAAGTCGAGGAAAAGTTTCACGTCGACATCTCGATGACCAGCAACCATACCGACTTCATCAACCTGATTCTTTCCGGAGAGCCCTTCGATCTGGTCATGATGGACGGCCCCCCTCTGGCTTCCACCGCTCTGCAGGGTCTGTATCTGAACCTGACGGAGATCCCCTATCTGAATCTTACGGCGGAGTACTGGGGCACGAACGCCCTGAACGGTCTGATTCTGGACGATCTTCTGTATTTCATGCCGAACGAGATCTGTCTGGATCCTCTTTCCATGGCGGGATTTCTGTATTTCAACAAGCGGATTCTCAACGAAAACGACCTGGAGAATCCCTACGAACTGGTCTACAGCAACCAGTGGACGATCGACAAGTACCTCTCCATGGTCAGCGCGGTTCCGAGAGATCTGAACGGGGACGGGATCATGGATCATTCGGATCTGTACGGAGACGTTCACCGCTACGAATTCCGGACTGCGGCGTTCCTTCAGCTCTTCTTCGGCTGCGGGCAGACCTATACGAAACTGGATGAGGAACGCGGGCGCGTCATGGCCTTCGATCCCGTTCTGTGCCAGGAGCTGATCGACAAGATCAAAGGAGTTCTGGACGACAAGACCGTCTGCATCGGCAACTTCACCAACTACAACGTCGAGGACATCATGGAATACCGGAGCCTGTTCATGGAGGGTCACACCCTGTTCATTCAGGCGGAAATCAGCGCCATGGAGTCCTTCCGGAACATGGAGGACGACTTCGGCCTGGTGCCGAATCCGAAATACGATTCCTCTCAGGAAGAGTATTATCACCGGGTTCACCCGCACTCCGCGATGTTTGCCGTCGCCACCACCGCCGAAGATCTGGAAAAAACCGGCGCGGTCACGGAATGGATGGCGTGGCTGTCCCACTGCATGGTGGTGCCCGCCTATTACGAGATCACGATCAAGCAGAAGCGGACCCGGGATGTGGATGCGGAAGCGATGCTGGATCTGATCCGAAAAACCCTGGTGTTCGAGTTCGGAGACGAATACGACATCTGGATTCCCAATTATCTGTGGAATACCTATGCGGACGGGACGTGGGCCAGAATGACCGCGTCGGAAAAACTTCTGAACAAACAGATCGACAGAATCGTCAAAAAAATCCGCGCGGTTGAGTGAGAGGAAACAGGAAAACGAGCGAAACGGATGAGCCGGCGCGGCGTTTTTCGCGCAGCCTCGACCGTCTGACCGACAAAAGGAAACCCCTCCTGCGTGAATCAGGTTTCACGCGGGAGGGGCTGTTTCAATTTGATTTTTGTATGAGAATCAGTATTCTTCTGGCTGCTTTGTGATCATGATCATGAAGGTGCCGTAAGCGTACTGAACGAGCGCACAGTAGTTGTCCTGATTGTACCCCGAGTACATCATCAGACCGTCGTCCGAATCGGAGTCGGAGTGATAGGTGAAGTCGCTGGCGCGGAGCTGTTCGACGTAACCGGCAAAGTCGGACAGCTGGCCGCCGACGACCTGGATGTCGATTTCGTCTTCATCCTCATTGACGACGAAGCCGGAACCGAAACCGGGTTTCGGCAGCATCGCGGCAGCGCCGTCCGAAGGCCAGTCGCCCCCGGTACCGGGATCGACCGGACCGGGACCGCCCTGATATTCGATCAGATCGACATAGAACTGGTTTTCCGCTTCGCTGAGATAAATATGAACTTCGTCTCCCCCGGCGTTGACGAACGAGGCGAAATACATCTGCTTGCCGTCGTCCGTCTTGTATTCGCTTTCCGTCTGGACGGTCATGCCGGCGTTTCTGCAGCGGTCCGCGAACGTTTTGCAGTCCGCGAGCGTTCCGTTTGCTTTTTCGATCGAAACATAGCTGCCGTTGTCCAGAACCCTGCACCCCTCGTCACCGGAAGGAAGCAGGAACGCGAAGTTGGAAGGCAGATCGGTTTCGGTGCCGGGATCCGTGCCCGGGTTGTACGGATTGTCCGTATCCGGGTACTCGGAATATCTGCCGACGGAGAGAGCGCACATGATCTCGCCGCCCACCGGCATAAACGAGAGTTCCGCCGAGAGATCGTCTGCGTTTTTGCCGCTGTAGGAATACATGTTCTGATCGGGCATATAGATTTCGCTTTCGTCGACGCTGAAGCCCGCTTCCCGCAGTTTGGCTCCGTACGCCTTCGCCTGATCGATGGTTACGTTCTCAAACGTGATCATGAGAGTTTCTTCGTCTTCGATCTGCATTTTGATCGCAAAGTCGGCTTTCGGGACGGCCTTGCCGAGCGCGGTGTCGGGCCACTCCTTTTTGCCCTTGCTGAAGCCGAAGGGATTGCCGTCGTCGTCGACGCCTTCGACCGATCCGTCGAGGGTAATGGTGAAATATGAGCCGCCGCGGCCTTTGACCGTGATCGAGCCGTCGTCGCCGAATTCCACGGTGCCGCCTTCCGCTTCGACAGAGGCCTTGAGCTGCGCTTTTTCGGCGGCGTCGAGCATATGCGGTTCAAACACGGACGTATCGCCCGATTCCGCGTACTGGAGAAGCGCGATAAACGTGACGGCGGGCTTGTCCTGAATCCCCGAGGCTCCGCCCGTTTCGGGAGCGTCGCTGCCTTCCTGCGCGTTCTTCGACTCGTCTTCGCGGCGATACGTTTCGGGCGCATCGGTCCCCTGACTGTCTCCGCAGGCGAAGAGCGACAGCACCATGATCAGGACGATCAGGACTGCGATGATGTTTTTCATGGTTTTTCTCTCCTTTACCTAGTTTATGGTTTCACGGTTTTCGGTACGGTGACGGTTATTTCGGGCGCGAATTCGAGCGGGTAGAAGACGGTTCCGATATCGCGCTGCGTGAGGGGCACATCCTGCCCGTCGCCGCTGTACATTTCCTGACCGACGCTCTGACCGTTCAGCCAGACGCGGGCCGCTTCGTTGCCGACCCAGGTCACGTGCATGGCGTCGAGACCTCTGCCGGTCGACTTGACGTGCCATTGCTGAACGGGCTGGCCGAGATCGATGTGCGTCCCGTTGCGATCGACGGAAACCGTCGATCTCATCTCCTGTCCGAAATTCATCTCAAACGTGAATTCGGTTTTGTCGGATACGTTGTTGAACGCTCCGGAGAGCGAGGGCTTCAGCGTGCCGGCGGTCCAGCTTCGGATGTCCGCCGTGAATTTGCCCACCAGCGTCCGCTTCAGCACGGTCGGCTTGTTGACCTTCGGGATGAACTTCGAGAGCAGTTCGCTCCGCGCGTTCGGCATGCCTTCGAATTTGTAAAGGATCTGACACCAGTCGTTGATGCGCTGACCGTACAGCCAGATGTCGGACGAGTCGGAGAAACGGGCGTCGAAGCATTCGCCGAAGTTCTTGCCCTCGAGCACGAGGGTCAGCTCTCCCTCGTACGTTCCTGAATTGTCCCCCGCCGCCACGACGGTATCGCCGGTCTTCAGATAGAGATCGCCGTTGAGCGTGAACTGCGTCGTGACGTTGTCCACCCCGAGAAAGACGCAGGGGTCCGCGTCGCATTTCGCGTCCTTGAACGAGATGCGGATACGGTTCGCGTTCTTCTTCTCCGCCAGGTCGTTCATCTTCTGGCTGCAGCGGATGTAAAACTCCGCGATCTTTTCGAACAGTTTCGTCATCTCGTTGCAGAACTTGTCGAACTGTTCGGTGTCGGCGAGTTCGAGCGCGACGTCGATCGAATTCAGTGCAAACGACGCAACGCCGGCGCTGACGGGGATTTTGGGCACCTTCTTCGCCGCTTTCGCCGCCTCAATAATCGCTTTTTCGTTCGCCTCCATCGCGTCGTTCAGTGCGTCGACGACGATTCCCTTCGTAGCGCCGATGGCGAAGCCGGCGTCCGGAACGGAGGATTCCGGCGGACCGTACGCGATCACCTTTGCGACGTCCGAAGCGCCGAAGACAGGCGTCGGGGAGGGAATGTAGTTGGAAAGCGCGACGAGCAGTTTCTTCGCGATCTCCTTGTCGACCTTGCCGTCCAGATCCGCGCCGATGCTCGAGAGGATTTCCACGCCGGCGACCGTCATGTGCAGGGTGTTCAGCACCTCGTTGATGATCGCGTTCATCTCTTCGACCGTCAGCGCAGTGGCGCCCGTCAGGGTGCCTTTGAACTTCAGCGTGTGCATCGTCAGCTCGACGTCGAAGGAGTCGGCGAACTGGTCGAGCTTCTGGGTAAAGCGGTTGTAGTCGATCCCCTTGTATTTTCCGTCGGAAAGGTCGGCCGCCTCAGCCTGCGGCAGAGTAAGCGGAAGAGCGAGGAAAAAGGAAAGAACCAGCAGGAGGGAGACCATCCTGAAGATACGGGTTTTCATCCCTCTTCACCTCCGTTCCGGCTGCTTATATCCACGAACGAAGAGGCAAGCGCGTTGAGTCCCTCGTGATCGGGGTGGTAGCGCAGCGCCTCCTCCAGCCATTTCGTCGCCTTGTAGGCCTCGTCTGCGTAAGCTGCCGCGGTGATCGCGCAGATCCAGCATTCCGGCTCGGTCGGGCGGATGCGCAGAGCATAGCACGCGGGAACCATCGCTTCGGCGTATTTTCCCGCATCGAGGAGTTCCATTGCGTCTGCGCAGAGATACTCCGCAGAGAAATTATAAGGCGAGCGGCCGTAGCCATGCAGGACGGGCCGGTACAGCCCGTAGATTTCTTCTTCGTATCCGCGGAGCTTGTCGCGCAGAGCGTACAGATCGGCGGTGCTTTTTCCCGCCAGATAGCGGAAGCTCAGACCCTTTTCCGGATAGTTGCCCATGACCGCGGCGCTCGCGTAGGCCTTTGCCGCTTCTTCGGACTTTCCCTGCACGTCGAAGATCAGTCCCTCGAAATAGTACGGATAGGGCGAGGCGTAGCAGATCTCGGCGATCTCGTCCCAGTCCGTATACCGGCTGCCGGCCGTAAGGGAATCAAAGTCGTCTCCCTCTCCCTTGAGCCACAGCAGACGTTCGACCGCAAGGCGCATGGCGCTTACGCTCGCTCCGGAGAAGCCGTAAAAGTACGCCGCCGTCTCATCCATCAGAAGGTTGTCAAATTTTTGTCCGTACTTTTCGCTTTCCTCGATCAGTTTGAAAAACTCTTCCTCAGTCAGCGCGCCGGACTCTCCCCCCGGCGCGTCCGAGGGGGCGCAGGAGGCAAGCAGCGCGAGGGCAGTGAAGAAGATCAGCAGAAGCGATGCGATTCTCTTGACCAAAAGACCACGCTCCTTTCGGGTACCGTTCCGCCCGATCGCTTGTGTGAGAGGGTTTTTCCTCTCCTTATCAAGAGCGGTTGTGCCGCTCGGACGGGCGATCAGCCATTTCCGTGGGGCAGGGCTCACCGCCGAAAGCGGTTTTGAAAGAGCGTCGTCCCTGTCCGGATTTCCGCCAATCGGCACCCGTTCATTTTTTCCAACCGTCTGTATTCTACAACAAAGAGAGGAAAAAAGGAATAGGACCGGAACTGGGACTGGTCCCAAATCCAGTCCTATTTTCTCGGTTCAACCCTTGATGTTTGCTGAGCGAATTGACTGCTTTTTCTCAAGAAGAATAGCAGTTACGAAAGGAGTCCGGTACCATGGATGGGTTCCTTGGCAGATGGGTAGTTGACGACATACTGTTTCCGAGTCTGCTCTTTTTTGACATGGCGGAAAATCGTTTGTCGCACGCGCTGCCTCCGGCAATTCGTTTCTTTTCCGTATTCCTATTGACGGATTCGATGATTTGGTGTATAATACAATCGGTTTTTTGTATGGTTTTGTGAAATCGGAAGCGACCGTTTTCCGATCTGTTTCCATAGACGAAAGGCGACCCGGAGGGCAATAGTTATGAACAAGAAAATCAAGATCGTTTTGCTTGTCATCCTGCTCCTTATCCCGACCTATCTCGCGATTGCGGAATTTCGGAAGGCGCAGTCTCCCCAGGTGGAGGACAAGCGGGGGGTGACCGGGATGACCGTTTCCTCTCCGGACGGAACCAAATACCTTTATGAGGCGGGGACGGAAGACGGAGACGAGGCGATCGGATTCATGACGTCGCTCAACCGGAACGCCCGTTCGCTGGAGTCGATGCCGAACGCTTTGTCGGACGCGAAACAGTTTACGGTGGAGTTCAAGAGCTTTGCCAAAACGAATACCTACAGGTATTACTTCACCAACGATCCGGATGCCGCCTATCTGCTCGACCCCGAGGACAAGGCATACAAGATCACCGCGTCGGACGCCACGTCCTTTCTGTGCCGGGAGTTTTCCACCTCCCTCTACACGGGTGCGGTCTCCCCGGTTCTGACGATCGCGGGGGACGAGGTCATTCCCCAGACCATGGACTGGAAGTACCAGCTTTTCGACGGAACCTACCGGAGCGTCGACATCGAAACGACCCAGAGTCAGCTGACCTACCGGATGAACGCGCGGCTGCAGATGTCCTTCAGCATCGATCCGGACGTGTTCAACATCGAGGTCTTTGACGGCGACGACCGTCTCTACAGCGGCAATTACGCCGGCCTGTCCGCCCTGACGGTTTCGGAGACCAAGCTGCTCCGCTTCCGGATTCAGGCCCAGTGGTACGAGATCGACGGGAAGCTCGGACAGGGCGAAGGCATTTACGACTTCATGGCTCGCGTCAACGCGCCCGCTTCGTTCTATCTCAACATCAGCTCCTGCTCGCAGGGCGATTTCTGCGTCGTGACCGCCAAGGACAAGCCTGAGGACTCCGACATCACCTTCGTATCCGAGCCGGATATCGGATTCACGCCGGTCTTCGTGGAGGACGGCGACTACTACCGCGCGCTGGTCCCCATCAAGACGACCGCTCCCGCCGGAAACTACACCTTTACGCTTTCCTGCGACGGCGTCGTCCAGCAGCTTTCCCTGCTCGTCAACGCGAAGGAATTTCTGGACGTGAACTACAACATTTCCGAGACGGTTGTCGCGGCGACCCGCACGGAAGCGACGCTCGCCTCCTTTGAAGAGACGATGACTCCCGTCGCGAAATCTCTGAAGATTGCCGCGGACCATCTCTTCGACGGACTGTTCATCGAAGGTGTTCCGCAGGGCGCGCAGCTGTTTACCGGTTTCGGAAGATACCGTCTGATCAACAAGGTGGAGTCGACCCGCTACCAGCACATGGGCGTCGACTACTATCTCATGGAAGGGTCCGAGATCCAGGCCGTCAACAACGGCGTCGTGATCTACGTCGGAACCACGGACCTCAGCGGACTGACGGTCGTTGTGGAGCACGGACTCGGGCTGAAGAGCTGGTACTGCCATCTCAGCGAGTCCAAGGTTCAGGTCGGGGACAGCGTCCGGACGGGCGACGTCATCGCGCTGTCCGGCGAGACCGGATTCTGCAGTCAGGGACAGGTTCACATCGGCCTCTCCGTCTTTGAAGTGCCGGTCTGTCCGTACGATCTCTGGGAGAACCCGCTGGTTCTCAACAACCCGTAAAACCCGTCCCCGGCTCTCCGGGGAATCTCTCAATTTCGCAGATAAACGCCGACGGTAGGTTCCCGTTGAACTTTTCCCGGGTCCCGCGTCGGCGTTTCCTTGCTTTCCGGAAAGGAATGAGACAGCCTTTGGTGATCGAGACGCACAGCGCCCGGGAAACGGAAGCGGCCGGAGCCGCTTTGGCCCGGGATCTTCTGGAAAAGGAACCGGACGGCGCCGTCGTGGCGCTTTCCGGAGACCTCGGCGTCGGCAAGACGGCCTTCGCCCGCGGTGCGGGGACGGTTCTTGCCCCGGATGCCTGCGTGCAGAGCCCGACCTACACCCTGGTCCGGGTTTACGGGGGCCCCGGACGGCAGATGATTCATTTCGATCTGTACCGCATTCAGGACGAGGACGATCTGCTTTCCGTCGGTTTTTACGACTATCTGGAGGAAGGAAACTTCCTGTTCATCGAATGGAGCGAAAGAGTTCCGCAGGTGCTTCCGGAACGGTTCTACCGGGTCGAAATCGAACGGACCGGCGAACCGGACGGCAGACGGATCCGGATTACCGGTCCGGGGGAGGCTTTATGAAAATACTGGGAATCGACACGTCCGCCTCCACCGCCGCGGCCGCGCTGGCGGAGGACGAACGGATTCTCGCCCGCATCTCCGTCGCGGGAACCCGGATGCATTCCGAGACGATGCTCCCGATGGTGCAGCGTCTGATGGAGTCCGCCCGGATCGGATACGACGAAATCGACCTCTACGCCGCAGCTTCCTGCCCCGGATCCTATACGGGAGTCCGGATCGGGGTCTCCCTGATCAAGGGGCTGGCGTTCGGCAGAGGAAAAATCTGTATCGGGGTTTCCTCTCTCGCCGCCCTGGCCCGGGAGCTGGAACCGCTGCTATCCGGCAGAGACCGGATTCTCGTCTGCCCGCTGATGGATGCCAGACGGGACAGGATGTATTATGCCGTTTTCTCCCTGGAACGGGAGAAGGACGGCTTCCCCGCCTGCCGGAGACTGACTCCGGATTCCGTGGACGATCTGTCCCGGATCCGCGAAGAGCTGGGCGCATACGGAGAGCCGGTCTGTCTGACCGGAGACGGATGCGGGAAGGGATTGGAAGCCTTTTCGGGACTTCCCGTGACCGAGGCGCCGGAAGCCCTCCGGTATTCGACGGGGCTCGGCGTGATCCGGGAGGCGGTCTCCGTGTTCCGGAGCAGCCCGTCCGCAGAAAGCTTTACCGATCTGGCGCTGAAGCCCGGATATCTCCGCCCGTCGTCGGCGGAGAGAGCCCGGAATTCCTCAGAGGATTGAACAGGAGGACTGACCTATGGAGAACCGCAAACCGATCGCCATCGCCTCCGATCACGGGGGCTACGCGCTGAAGCTGGCCATCGAAACCTATTTGACGGGGGAGGGAATCCCGTTCCGCGACTACGGATGCGACAGCCCCGCCCGGGCGGACTACCCGGTCTATGCGGTTCGCGCCTGCCGCGCGATCCAGTCCGGCGAGTCCGATTTCGGTATCCTCGTCTGCGGCACCGGAATCGGCATGAGCATGGCGGCGAACCGGGAGAAGGGAATCCGCGCCGCCTGCTGCTCGGATCGCTACTCAGCCCGCATGACCCGTGCGCACAACGACGCGAACGTCCTCTGCCTGGGAGGCCGGGTTCTTCCCGGAGACCGGGCCGTGGAACTGGTCCGGATTTTCCTCTCCTCTCCGTTCGAGGGCGGGCGCCACGCGGAACGGATCGGCATGTTCGAAAAGATCGAAAACAATCAGGAACTGGAGTAAGCCTTTGAACAAACACTACCTCTACAACATCTTTTCCAAAATTCCGATCCTGGAAACGAACCGTCTGACGCTCAGGAGGATGAAGGCGACGGACGCGGGAGACATGTTCGAATATGCCTCCCGGGCGGACGTCACGCAGTACCTGACCTGGAATCCCCATCCGGACGTGGACTATACGAGAGAGTATCTGACGCAGGTCCAGAAGCAGTACGAGAACGGGGAGTTCTACGACTGGGCGGTCATCCTCCGGGATGAAATGAAGATGATCGGAAGCTGCGGCTTTACCTCGTTCGACGACGACAACAGCAGCGGCGAGATCGGATACGTTCTGAACCCGGATTTCTGGGGACAGGGCCTGATGTCCGAGGCGGTGACGGCGGTTCTCGGCTTTGGCTTTGAACGGCTCGGTCTGCACCGCATCGAGGCAAAGGTTATGCTGGAGAACGTTCGGAGCCGCAGAGTGCTGGAAAAGTGCGGAATGACCTATGAGGGCACCCACCGGGACGCGATGCTGGTAAAAGGAGAGTTCCGGACCATCTCCGTCTGCGCTATGCTGCGGGAGGAGTTTGCCGCGAACAATCCGGCCTTGAAGTAATGAGAATGCACTTGAGGTTCCGGCCGGAGTTCCAGTCGGTTACCGGAGACGGAATCCACCCGGCAGAGGGCTCGATTTTTTGCATTATTGGAAAAAAGGGGCGGAAGAAACGTGGAAAACAAATCCGGAAAGAAACGGAATTCTGTATGCCGGGTTCTGCTGATTCTGTTTGCTTCCGTCCGGAGACTGCTGCTGATTCTGCTGATTCTCGCCCTGGCGGCGGCGTTTTGCATTCACCAGATTCATCCGTACTACTTTCCGCTCGGCATCAAAACGCATAACGCCGGTTTGTATGAGGACGGCTCCTACAGCACGCTGGCAGGCGGTCAGGCTGCGGCCAAATTCTTTCCGGAAAAGGACGAGCTGGGCGAATACAGCTCCATTGATTTCTACTTCGTCAACAATGTGCTGAGATTCACCCTGTTCGGCCGGATCGGGAACACCTTTCGGCTGGACGTCAGGTATTCCGAAGAAGCCGCATACGACGAGGCTGTTCGGCAACTGTTTCGGAACTATCATTGCGGCGATTATTACCGCGCTCACAAACTGAACCTTATGTGGTGGGACGCGTATTACGTGGTTGAATTTGTTCCGGGATCGATCGACGACCGGAATTACTTCTACCTGTGTCTCAACGAAAAGGAAAGAATCGTGAGATTTCTCTTTATGGAGGACGCGAACATTTATTGCTCTTATCGCATGGTATCGGATTGTGACGATCAAGTTTGGATCGTCTGGGGAAAATCGCGTGACGAAAGCGAAACGGTCAAAAACAAATATGACTCCTATATCATCGAAGGCTTCCAAACGGAAAACGCCGGGTAAAAACCACGTTCAGGCAAACGACTTCCGCCTGACGGGATGATCCCATTGACACTCCCCCCGGCTTCCGCCGTGGGAAGTGTCAAACCTGCGTTTTGTCCGGTTTTTCGAAACATCTAATGTGCGTATTATCCGGTTTTTGAGCAATTCTATCTTGCGTTTTATCCGGAAGCGTGTTATAATACCCTCGAAAGCGAGGAAGATACCATGGTATTTCGAAGAAAAATATATAATAAACTGCTCGACTGGAAAGCGCACGGCGCAAAGGAAAAAGCGTTACTTGTTGAGGGCGCCAGACGTATCGGAAAATCCACTGTCGTTGAAGAATTGGGAAAAAACGAATATAAGAGTTATCTTCTGATTGACTTCAACGACGCAAGTGACGTTGTTACGAACGCTTTTGAAAGATATCTCAATGACCTCGATACGTTTTTTATGATCCTGCAGACCGAGTATGATGTTACGCTTTACCCCGGGGAATCGCTGGTTATATTCGACGAAGTCCAAAGATTCCCGAAGGCAAGACAATCTATAAAAAAACTCGTCAAAGACGGAAGATACCATTATATTGAGACAGGTTCGCTCGT
>JAGAFM010000016.1 GCA_017612655.1 Clostridia bacterium
ACCACAAAGGCTTAAGAGAAGCAATACCGGAACGCCAAAACCCGGCCGGCAGCGTCAAAAGAAGACGGGGACGGGATACGGAAATCAGTTTCGGCTTCTTTTTCGGGCTCGGATCGCGAGAAGAACCGCGCCTGTCACGGCCAGAAGGGAAAGGGCTGCAATTCCGGCAGGGAGAAACCACTCTCCGCCCCCGTTTTCCGTTTCCGCCGGGACGGCCCGAAGAGCGAGACTTTGATCGTACAACCACTCAATCAGTTCCGGATTGGACAGGACCCGGTTCCAAATGTCGTGCTCCCCGTCCTCCACCAGGGTAAAGATAATATGCTCTTTTCTGTATTGGGAAATGGATTCCACCATATCCCGGGTCCCCTTGCAGGGAACAATCGGATCGTTTGCACCGTGAAAGCACCAGATCGGGATTTCGGAAAGTACCTCCGCTTTTCCGGGATCTCCTCCTCCGCAAATCGGAACCCCAGCCGCGAAGCGTTCACCGTGTCTCGCAAGCAGATCCCAGACGCCGAACCCTCCCATCGAAAGGCCAACCGCGTAAACGCGGTTTTCGTCACAGGAATAATCGGATTCTACCAGCGAAAGAATGGAAAGCGCGGTACGGAGCGCCCTGCTTTCCCCGACGGAATCTGTCGAATAGTTCCCGAGCGACCAGTCGCGGTCAACCCACTGCTCTCCTTCCGGACACTGGGGACAGATGACGATGGTTTCCTTCAGGAGATCCTCGCGCGCTTTGAACATGCGTTGAATCCCGACGGTGAGCTGGGAAACGTTGTCCTGCCCTCTTTCTCCTGCACCATGGAGGAAAAGAAGAACGGGAAAAGAACGGTCTCCCCCGTAATCTTCCGGGAGAAACAGACGGTAGGGCATGGTATATCCGTCCGCCTCGTCTGTATAGGTCAAGGAGAGAGCCTGCTTGGAAATAGACGTGCTTCCGAATGCCGAATAGCATAAAAGGAGTCCGATTCCGACGGTCAGAATAACGGAAAAGGCGAAACGAATCCTGGTTTTCACAACATCACATCCTCCTGATTTCGCTCCGGGACATGCACATTGTATCACGGGAAACGAACCTGCGTCAAGGGGTTCCGGCCGTTTCGTGCGGGCTCTCCCGGCCATGCTCGGCAGGCAGAACGGAAAGGCGGTTAAACGCCGAACCAGGGCGGCGGAACGGGGGTCGATTTCTCCATTTCCATTGACAAAAGGCCGTTTTTTTGTTAAAATCAAAAGAAGTATACTGTTCGAAAAACTGGAAAGAAGCGAGCTTCAAAACGTGAACGAGATTATTTTGTGCAAATACGGAGAAATTGTCCTGAAAGGGGCAAACCGGAATTATTTCGAATCCCTGCTGATCAAGGAACTTCGCGGGAGGATGGCCCTCTACGGCAAATGCGAAGTAAACTGCTCTCAGTCCACCGCCACCGTCACTCCCGGAGACGGATTCGATCTGGAAGGGGCGTTCGAGGAGGCGAAACGGGTATTCGGACTCGTCGGGGTGTCCCGTGCTCTCCGTGTCGGGAAGAATCTTGAGGAAATCGGGCGCGGATTGCGGGAGTGGATTCCTGGACAGATTCGGGGAGCCCGGACGTTCAAGGTGGAAGCGAAACGGTCTGACAAGACGTTTCCGCTGGATTCTCCCGCTCTCTGCGAGGTCTGCGGGAGATTGATTCTGGAAGCCGTTCCCTCTCTCCGAGTCGATGTCCACCATCCGGATGTCGTGGTTCGCATCGAGATCCGGGATACCGCCGCCTACATCCATGCAGGTCAGGACAAGGGTGCAGGAGGAATGCCTCTTGGGTCCAACGGACGCGGTCTTCTGCTCCTTTCCGGGGGAATCGACAGTCCCGTTGCCGGATACATGATGGCAAAACGCGGGGTCCGTGTGGAGGCTCTTCATTTCGAGTCCTTCCCCTACACCTCGGAGCTTGCCAGAGAAAAAGTCATTACCCTGGCCAGAGAGCTGACCCCTTACACAGGCGATCTGTCTCTTCACATTATTTCCGTTACCAAAATTCAGGAGGCGCTGAACGCATCCTGCGAGGAGGATTATTTCACCCTCCTTCTCCGCAGATTCATGATGCGGCTCGCCGTAATGGCTGCAGACCGGTTCCGGTGCAGGGCGCTGATCACGGGAGAAAGTCTCGGTCAGGTCGCCAGCCAGACGATGGAGGCGATTTCCGTGACAGACCCCGTCGCGGATCGTCCCGTCTTCCGTCCGTGTATCGGGATGGACAAGGAAGAAATCATCACGATTTCCCGGTCAATCGGGACGTTTGAAACCTCGATTGAACCCTATGAGGACTGCTGCACGGTCTTTACCCCGCGCCACCCGAGAACCCGTCCCGAACTGGAGAAGGTTCTTCGTCAGGAAGAAAAGGTGGATTGGGAGGGACTGACGCGAGAGGCGTTTGAAACACTGAATACCGTTTCCATCCGAAGATCCGTCCTTTGATTATCCCGCCGAAAGGAAGTCAATTGCTGTGAAAAAGTCCGCCAAAAAGACGGGGCTCGGAGCAGTATCATTTCTGGAAAGGCTGTCATCATCCGATCCGT
This sequence comes from Clostridia bacterium, assembly GCA_017612655.1. Lineage (GTDB taxonomy): Bacteria > Bacillota > Clostridia > Oscillospirales > CAG-272 > RGIG3925. The sequence goes on from JAGAFM010000016.1 coordinate 2,563, forward strand.
ACTGCGCCGGTACCGCCGTTCTTATGGCCGTGTACGGGATTATTGTCATCGCATCCGCGGTCCACGGCTCTGAGGGAATGAAATACATCCTCATCCAGATTCTTGCCGTTGTCCTCGGAATTGCCGGAATGGTCGTCATGACGGCAATGGATTACGAGACCGTACTCAAAAAGCTGCACCTTCCGATCTTTCTCTTCTGTTTGGCCATGCTCGCGCTGACTCTGGTGATCGGGACCGGGGAAGGCTCCAACCTGAGCTGGATTCGGCTGAAAACCATTCCGATCGGGGTCCAGCCGTCGGAATTCGCCAAGCTGTTCTTTATCGGAACGATGGGGTACCATCTTTCCGTCGTCCGGGAAAGGATCAACCGGATCCGAACGGTTATCGGGCTTTGCCTGCACTTCGGGGTGGTCTGCGGACTGGTTCTTCTGCAGGGGGATCTCGGTTCCGCCCTCGTCTTCGTTTTTATTTTCCTGTGCATGCTGTTTGCGGCCGGAATTCGGATCCGATATTATCTGATTGCCATTCTCCTGTCTCTCGGGGCGAGTCCCTTTCTCTGGGATCGTCTTTCCGATTATCAAAAGCAGAGGATCCTGGTCGGATTCTCTCCGGAATCGGATCCCCACGGGTTCGGTTACCAGGTTCTTCGCGCCAAAGAGGCGATCGCGAACGGCGGTCTCTTCGGGATGGGATACATGAACGGGACGCTTTCCCAGTCGGAGGTTGCCAGTACGCTTCCGAAGCGCCATACCGACATGATTTTCGCCGTTCTGGCGGAGGAACTGGGGTTCATCGGCGTTTGCATCTATTTGATTCTGTTCGTCTTTCTGATTTTGCGGATTCTTCAGATTGCGCGCTCCTCCCGCGGCTATCTCGGCAGCTACCTGTGTGTCGGCGCTGTGGGCGTTCTGGTTTTCCAGGGGCTGGAGAACATGGGGATGTGCATGGGCCTTCTGCCGGTAATCGGACTGACGCTTCCGTTTCTCAGTTACGGAGGCTCGTCCGCCCTCAGTATTTTTCTCCTGATCGGGCTGGTGGAATCCGTCGCGGCACACCGGAAGAAATACTATACGGAACGGGAAGACGCCCTGTAGCGGAACAGACGGAAAGAAGGTTGTATAGTGGAACCGAGAAACCGAAAGCTGGCGGAGGAAGAAGCCCGTAAGGAAAAAGAGGCGAGATTCCGCGCCGCTCTGAAGGAGAGTCCTTCCGCGGGCGGCGTGTGGCTCTTGTGCGGTCCGGAATCGTATCTGTCCCGTGAATACGCGCTCAGGATGCGCAGGCACATAATTCCGGATCCCGATCTCGCGGTATTTGACTATCTCCGGATCGCGGGAACCAAAAGGGGCGGCGTTCGTCAGGACGCCGAAGAGGAGAACGATTCTGGAGAAGAAGGCGGAGCGCTTCCGCTTGCCTTCCAGATTCAACAGGCGTGCGCCACCTTCCCGGTTATGAACGAGGGAAAACTGGTTGAACTGACGGAAATCCCGTTTGATTCCATGTCCCGACGCGATTTTTCTCAGTTCTGCGATGCGCTGTCCGAGGCCGCGGAATCACCTGCGGTGACGGTTCTGATGCAGTGCACCGAAGACGAGTTCCCGGTGCTCTCCGCGGATGGAAAAAAAACGAAATGGATCGAAATGCGAGACGCCCTTGAAAAGGCGGGCGTCTGCATTGTGGTGTTCGATCAGCAGGAAGAACGCAATCTGATTCCCTGGTGCGAGCGGCATTTCGCCGCAGAGGGGATGGCTGCGGAACGGAGGGTGATTCTCTCTCTGATCCGCAGGTGCGGTTTTTCCATGTCCGCCCTGGACGGGGAAATCCGGAAATTGTCCCGTTACGCCGCCTCACACAAGAGGGGAACGGTGACAATGGAGGACGTGGAATCCGTAACGGCGGAAACCGAATTCACGGAAGACTATGCCATTCAGAACGCGGTCCGAAACCGCGATCCCGCAGCCCTTCTGAAAGTGAGTCGTTCGGCAAGAATCCGCCGGGAAAAGGCCGTGGTTCTGTCTGCTCAGATCGCTGGAATCGTGTCCGAGATCTGGCGTGTTTCCCGCCTGTCTGAGGAAGGAAAAACGCCTGCGGAAATCGCGTCCGTTCTCCGTATGAAAGAATATCCGGTGAAGCTGGACCTGCAGGCTGCCAGACTGTATTCGGGCGGTTTGCTGGAAGCGATCCTCAACCGCTGCGCGGAAACCGATGTTCAGCTGAAATCCGCCTCGGTGGAAGAGTACGTGCTCCTTGACAGGCTGATCTGTGAGTTCGGATCTGCGGGGAAGGGTGACGGGCAGTGAAGGAACGGATACTGAAGGCAGCGATCTTCGACCTGGACGGGACGCTTTTGGATTCCATGGGACTCTGGCAGGAAGTGGACCGAACCTTTTTCGAACGCCGCGGAATTGTCATGCCACTCGACTACGGATCCACCATTGCTCCGATGGGATTCCCTGCGGCTGCTGCCTATACGAAGCGGACCTTCTCTCTGTCCGAGACGGAAGATGAGATTATTTCTGAATGGAACGCACTTGCCCTCGACGCCTATGCTCACCGGGTGGAGGAAAAGCCGTTTGTGTTGGAATACCTGCACCGGCTGGATGAGAAGAAAATCCCGATCGCTGCCGCGACCGCGTCCCACCGGGAGTACTGGGAGCCTGCCCTTCGGCGGTGCGGGCTTTATCCCATGTTTCAGAGTTTTACGGAGATTCGGGAGGTGTCCCGAGGGAAGGGATTCCCCGACATCTATCTTGAGGCGTCCCGAAAACTCGGTCTGCCCGCGCAGCAGTGTGCGGTCTTTGAGGACATAACCGCAGGAGTCAGAGGTGCGCTGAAGGGCGGATTCTATACCGTCGGGGTTTATGACGACCATCACTCCAACGAGGAGGAGCTCCGCACAATCAGTCACCGGTTCATCCGGTCTTTTGAAGAACTGCTGACAGAGGACATTTTCGACTAGAGTCCTGCTGTCGGAGAAAGGGGAGGATATCTTGCTGGATCAATGCAGACAGATGGCGGAGCGCTGCGCCGCCGTGGAGGCCGAACTCGGCCGGCCGGAGACAGCCTCGGATCAGGCACGGTATCTGTCTCTCCTGAAAGAATACCGTACGCTCTCCCCGATCCGGGAGGGATATCTGAACTGGAAAGCGCAGAAGGAGCAGGAAGAGGAAGCAGTCAGGATGCTCGGAGAAGAAAACGACCCTGAAATGCTTGCCCTGATCCGGGATACACTGGAGGAGTCCCGGGAGAACCAGGAAACGATTCTTGCGGAAATCCGCCGGAGGATGCTCCCGAGGGATGAGGACGATGACCGCTCGGTTATCGTGGAAATCCGTTCCGGTGCAGGCGGAGAGGAGGCCGCGCTGTTTGCCAGCGACCTCTACCGGATGTACCGGATGTTCGCCGAGAAGAACGGATGGAAGACCAACCTGGTCAACGCAAACGAAACCGAACTCGGGGGATTCAAGGAAATCGCGTTTTTCGTGGAAGGATCCGGGGCTTACGCAAAACTGAAATACGAGTCCGGCGTTCACCGTGTCCAGCGAGTCCCCGAGACGGAGTCTCAGGGACGGATCCAGACCTCCACCGCGACGGTCGCCGTTCTTCCCGAGATTGAGGATGTGGAAGTCGAAATTCCCCCGCAGGATATCAAAATGGAAACCTGCAAATCCAGCGGAGCGGGCGGACAGCATATCAACAAAACGGAGAGCGCGGTCCGGATTCTTCACATCCCGACAGGAATCGTTGTGGAGTGTCAGGAGGAAAGAAGCCAGCTCAAGAACCGGGACAAGGCGATGAAAATGCTTCGTTCCAAACTGTATGCGATTGAGAAAGAGAAGAGGGAAAACGCCGTTGCGGCGGAACGGAGGGCACAGATCGGAACCGGGGACCGGAGCGAGAAAATCCGGACGTATAATTTTCCCCAGCGACGGGTGACGGATCATCGGATCGGTCTGACGCTATATTCTCTGGAAGAGGTTCTCAACGGTTCCCTGGATGGACTTCTCCAGCCGCTGGAGGAGGCGGAGGCCGCAGAACGGATGCGGGAACAGGAGGAAGGGAACCGTGTCTGAGGACTCGGATCCGAAAAAGAAATTGAGATGGAAACGGTTATACTCAGGGTTACGGACGGCTCTTCCGACGAAGAACAGAGGGCCCTGCAAAAAGCCGCCGACTGCATTCGGGGCAGCGGACTGGTCGCGTTCCCGACGGAAACGGTATACGGTCTGGGAGGAAACGCTTTCGACGCGGAGGCGGCAAAAAAGATCTACGCCGCCAAAGGGCGACCGTCCGACAATCCTTTGATCGTTCATATTGCGGAACCGGAAGAAATGGACCGCTACTGTTACACCAATCCGCTTTCCGCCCGGCTGGCGGAAGCATTTTGGCCCGGGCCGATGACCATGATTCTCCCAAAACGCGACTGCATTCCGGGTTCCGTTACGGGCGGACTGGATACCGTCGCGATACGGCTTCCCTCCGATCCCGTCGCCAACCGGCTCATCCGGATGGCCGGCGTTCCTGTTGCTGCGCCGAGCGCCAACCGCTCCGGGAGGCCTTCTCCGACGACCGCGGAACACGTGGTGGAGGATCTGCAGGGAAGAATCGACATGATTCTGGCCGGAAATCCCTGCAGGATCGGGGTGGAATCCTCTGTCATCGCGGTGGAACAGGATCATGTCACGGTGCTCCGCCCGGGCGCCGTTACCTGCGAGGCACTGAGACAGCTGCTAGGGGAAGACCGGGTGAGCGTGGACCGGATCGTGACCGAAAAGGTGACCGGCGCGTTTAAACCCCGTTCTCCCGGAATGAAATACCGGCACTATGCCCCCAAGGCACCGGTCCTTCTGCTGGAGGGGGAAGAGAATACGGTTGTCTCCTATCTGAAGAAGAAGCTCCCGGATCCCGAAGCGGGGCTGCTGGTTTATGACGAGGATCTGGACGAACTGGCAGGCGAAAGAACCCTGAGCTTCGGGAAGCGGCTTGATCCGGACGCTCAGGCACACCGCCTGTTCTTCTGCCTGCGGAAGTTTGATTCCATGGAAGAGGTTCGAACCATCTACGCGAGGACTCCCCGGAGGGAGGGAATCGGTCTGGCCGTTTACAACCGGCTGGCGAAAGCCGCCGGATTCCACATTCTGAAATTCTGAAACCGAAAAAGGAAGGAGGGAATTCGATGCTCGTCATTGGACTGACAGGCGGAACCGGAGCGGGAAAAAGCGTTGCGGCGGCCGCTTTGACCGAGATGGGAATTCCCTGCCTGGACACTGATTCGGTTTCCCGGAAGGTCTGCGGGCCCGGACAGCCCTGTACACTGGAACTGGCGGAGACGTTCGGAGGGGAAATCCTGGACGAAGACGGCTCGCTCCGGCGGGGAAGGCTGGCCGAACTGGTGTTCGGAGAGTCGGACGGACGGATTCGGGAGGAAAAGAGGAATACGCTGAACCGGATCACGCACTCCTATATTCTGGAAGCATGCCGGATCTGGCTGAAAGAGCAGGAGGCAGAAGGGAAAAAGGCGGCATGTATCGACGCGCCCCAGCTGTTTGAGTCCGGGTTTGACCGGGAATGCGATAAAATCATCGGAATAACGGCAAAAAGAAAGACCCGGATTGAACGGATTCGGGCCAGGGACGGTGTTTCCGTCCGGTCCGCGCATCAGCGGATCGCCGCGCAGCACAGCGAGGCCTTTTTCCGAAAACACTGTTCGGTTCTTCTCCGGAACAACGGAACGCCTGATAATCTGGCGTCCAGGGTGCGAGAGGCGGTGAGCCCGTGGATTCGGTAGCGAACCGGGACAGATTTGTCACTGCCTCGAGGTGGATTCTGGTCCTTCCGGCGCTCCTTTTGGTGATTCTCGTCGGGAGTATTCTTCTGGACCGCGAGCCGGAAGTGCGGGAAGATTCTTCCTATCCGCGCCGCTATATGGCCCTGGTCGAACTGTATTCGAAAAAATGGGATGTTCCGGAGTCGATTGTCTACGGGGTCATCCGGGTGGAAAGCAATTTTCGGGCAAAGGCCGTTTCCCCCGCCAACGCAATCGGACTGATGCAGGTGACGGAGCCCACCTACGAATGGATTTATCAGATGCGAGGAATGGTGGCCGATCCAGATACCATTGCCATCCCGTCCTACAACATTGACGCCGGGGTCTACCTTCTTGCCTGGCTCTACCGGCAGTACCAGAACTGGGAAACGGCATTCGCCGCGTATAATGCGGGGGTGGGACGCGTGAACCGGTGGCTGGAGGACCCGGAAATCTCTCAGGACGGAGTTCTCGTCAATATTCCGATCGAAGAAACGCGCAATTACGTCCGCCTGGTCACCAGGGCGGCGGAAGCATACCGCTCCCTTTACGGGATGGAATAGAATCACAACACAAAACAACGGGAGGATACAAAAGATGAGCGAAGAAGAAAAAACAGCCGGGCAGAAGCGGGCCGAGGAACTGTGTCTGAAGCCGAAAACCGTTTACGAGGGGCTTTCGGAGGAAATCCGGGAGGCCGCCCTGAAGTTCTGCGTTCCTTACGCGGAGTTTCTGAATCGCGCAAAAACAGAGCGGGAAGCCGTGAAAGAAGGCATCCGTCTGGCGGAGGATCGCGGATTCCGTCCCTACCGGATGGGCCAGTCCGTTCAGCCCGGAGAGAAGTACTACTACAGCAACCGGGGGAAAAGCCTTCACGTGTTCGTCATCGGATCCGAGCCGCTGGAAAACGGCATCCGGATTTCCGCCGCGCACATTGATTCTCCCCGTCTCGACCTGAAACAGCATCCCGTTTACGAGGAGAGCGGTTTCTGCTATCTGAAGACGCATTACTACGGTGGCATCCGGAAATATCAGTGGCTGACCATCCCGCTCGCCCTTCACGGAACCGTCTGCAGGCGGGACGGAAGCATGGTTGACATCTGCATCGGGGAAGAGGAGTCCGACCCGCTGTTCTACATTACCGATCTGCTTCCGCATCTGGCAAGGGAACTGGATGCCAAGGCAATGGGGAAGGCGGTCGATCCGGAGAACCTGAACGCCCTGGTCTGTGCGACACCGTTTGACGACGAAAAGGTTTCAGACAAAGTGAAACTTCAGTTCCTGTCCCTGATGAACGAGAAATACGGGCTGACGGAAGCCGACCTGATCAGCGCTGAACTCTGTCTGGTTCCGGCCGTAAAGGCGAGAGATATCGGAATAGACCGCACGCTGCTTGCCTCCTACGGCCACGACGACCGTGTCTGCGCCTACCCGATGCTTCAGGCCCTGATGGACTGCGAGAATCCGGTTCATACTATTTACGCGATCTTTGCAGACAAAGAAGAGACCGGATCCGACGGCCCGACCGGTATGAAGAGCGACATCCTCCCCGACATGATCGAGGAGCTGTCCCGTGCTCTGGGCGCGGACTCGTGCGTGGTCCGTTCCCGTTCCAAGTGCCTTTCGGCCGACGTCAATGCCGCGTTCGACCCGGCATTCGCCTCTGTTTATGACACGAAGAACGCGTCCTATGTCAATCGCGGAGTCGTTGTCACGAAGTTCACCGGACACGGGGGAAAGTATTCCACAAACGACGCGTCGGCGGAGTACGTGGGGTACATCCACAATCTGCTCTGGAACAACGGCATCCTCTTCCAGACCGGGGAACTCGGAAAAATCGAAGCAGGCGGAGGAGGAACTGTCGCCATGCATATCTCCGGGCATAACATCGATACCGTTGATATCGGCGTTCCGGTTCTGTCAATGCACGCTCCCTATGAGGTGGTGTCGAAATTCGACGTTTACGAGACCTACCGCTGCTGTCTTGCATTTAACTCTGATGCCGCGGAGCAGTAATCCAATCGTCCAGATACGCAAAAAGGAGCCCGGCGTAAGAACGCCGGGCTCCATCTGTCAGAGCGTATGAGAAAAACAAACCGGTTCAGGACTCCTTCGGTTCATCCAGCTTCGGAATGGACTGATTGAGCCGAAAGGCCAGCGCGGTCAGAGCAAGGTCATACCCGTCGGCTCCGAAACCGGAGATCGTCCCCAGACAGACAGGGGACAAGACCGATTGACGCCCGAGGTCTTCCCGGGCGAAAAGAGGCATCAGAACTTCCACAACGGGAATCTCCAGAGAGGCGATGGTGTCCCGCAGGGCATAAGAGGTCAGCGCGTAGGCGCCAGGATTGAAAACAACTCCGGCGCAGACGCCGCGGGTTGCCTGCAGGCAGTCGATCAGTTCCCCTTCCCGGTTGGACTGCGCGAACAGCAGGGAAATCCCCATAGTTTCAGCGACCGCGCTCAGGTGCGTGTTTATTTCTTCCAGAGTTTCGTTTTCGTACAGTTTTGTGTTCCGGACCCCGAGAAGATTGAGGTTCGGACCGTTCAGAATCAGCAGTTTCATCAGATTTTTCCTTAATTCTCCCTGTCCTGTTATCTGTCGGCTACTTCCGGATGCCGAACAGCCCGCGGATAATCGATGTAGCAGTGGAACGGGTTGCCGAGCTGAGGGCATTGGTCGCGGCGCGTTTTGCGATAGTGGCTGCGCTGGTCTTCTTGCCTCCGGTCAGGGAATTCACGACGTTCCGAACCGCTGCGGTCGTTACCGTGGTTGCGGCTACGGTTGCGGCGCGCTGAGCGGTCTTGGACGCGGCGGACTGGGTTTTCTTCTTGGTTCCGGATGTTTTTGCCACTGCTTTGGCGGCTTCCTTTTCCGCTTTTGCCTGTTCTTTGGCGGCTGCTGCTTCCTCTGCCTCTTTCTTTCGCTGCTCCTCCAGCTCTTTGGTGGCGCGCGTCAGGATTTCATAAGCGGATTCGCGGTCAACCGTTTCCCGGTACTTCAGATCGAATTCGTCGGATGCAATCAGGGAACGGACCACACTTTCGTCCGCAGCTCCCATTTTGCTCTGCGGGGGAAGCACGCCGGCCTTCTCGACTTCGGAAGGAATTCCCTTCTCGTCCAGAAAACTGATCAGTGCCTCTCCTACGCCGAGTCCCGTCAGCGCATCCAGAGTGTTGAAACGAGGATTGGAACGAAATGCGGCAGCGGCGGCACGGACCGCTTTCTGTTCAGCCGGGGTATAGGCACGGAGACAGTGCTGAACACGGTTCGAGAGCTGAGCAAGGACATCGTCCGGGATATCGGAGGGGGACTGAGTAACAAAATAGACGCCGACTCCTTTGGAGCGGATCAGCTTGACGACCTGGATGATCTTCGTGACGAGCGCCTTCGGAGCATCATCAAACAGAAGATGCGCCTCGTCGAAGAAGAAAATCATGCGAGGCTTCTCGAGATCGCCGACTTCCGGGAGCGTTTCAAACAGTTCGGTCAGCATCCAGAGAAGGAAAGTGGCATAAACTTTCGGGCTCTGCATCAGGCGGGCGGAAGAAAGAATATTGATAAAGCCTCTTCCGTCCGAATCCGTCCGGATCCAGTCCCGGATATCCAGTGCGGGCTCTCCGAAGAAGATATCTCCTCCCTCGTCCTCAAAGGCTAGCAGTGCCCGCTGAATCGCGCCGATGGAGGCGGTGGATACATTTCCGTAATCCGTCGAGAACTCGGTGTGATTGTCGCCGACATATTTCAGCATGGCACGGAGATCTTTCAGGTCCAGAAGAAGGAGGCCGTTGTCGTCCGCAACCCGGAAAACGATGTTCAGAACGCCGGTTTGTACGTCAGTCAGCCCGAACAGCCGGGAAAGGAGCATCGGGCCCATATCCGATACCGTGACGCGAACCGGGTGGCCGAATTCTCCGAAGATATCCCAGAAGCGGGTCGGATAAGACTGAAAAGAGAACGAGTCTTTGATTCCGAAACGCTCCATCCGGCGGCGCATGTCTTCACTGTCCGTCCCCGGAACGCAGGTTCCGCTCAGATCCCCCTTGACGTCACTGAAAAAAACGGGGACCCCGAGATCGGAGAAGGATTCCGCCAGGACTTTCATGGTGATGGTTTTTCCGGTTCCCGTTGCTCCGGCGATCAGACCGTGACGGTTTGCCATTTTCGGAAGAAGGTAGCAACGCGTCTCGCCGTCATCGCTGAGCCCGATGTATAGTTTCTTTTCCGTAAGCATCGAATCATCCCCTGCTTTCGTTGTTTCGCCGGACCGAGTCCGGCCAGTTTCATTATACACGGAAACGGAGAAAAAGTCAATCTTCTTTTCGGCCGAAGGCTTCGTCCCAAACGGATTCGGGAGGGATGCGCCTCCCTGTTACGGAGAGCACCCCCCAAAGGAAGATTCTCCGGCACGTCTGAAGAATAATTCTAGACAAAGAGCCGGCGAGGTGCTATAATAACGGAAGAAAAAGGGATCCGTCCCTTTTGAGGGCAAAACAGGAAGGGAGAATTGCGGATATGGCGTTTCCGATTCACTTTAATCCGGAAAACGGATGGTTCGGAGACCCGATGCCCATGTGGCATGAGGGGGTCTGGCATCTCTATTATACCAAGAGCGTGCCGGGCAAAGCAGCGCCGTGGGGCCACGTTTCCACTACTGATTTCCGGGATTTCACCGAGCATCCGGATCCGTTCCCGGACGGAGGGCCCGGGACTCCTATCAGCACGGGGTGCATTGTTTACGGAGAAGGGACTTTTCATGCGTTCTTCACCGGCACCGACGAAGAGAGACGGCCGTTTATGTATCATACGGTCTCCGAAGACGGGATCTACTTCCCGCCGGCAACGGATATCATTTTCCGATGGGATCCCGATCTGTATCAGGACGACTCGTGGAGAGATCCCGCGGTTGTGTTTGATCCCGAAGCCAAACTGTGGAGAATGTTCTTCTGCGGAAAGGGCGCGGAGATCAACGGAGACTGCTTTGACGGAGGAGTCGGCTGCGCCTCTTCCCCGGATCTGTATCACTGGACGCTCGAAAAGCCTCTGGCAATTCACGGAATCGGAAGATTTCTTGAATGTCCGGACGTCTTTTTCGAGAAGGACTGGAACCTGATCTATTACTGGCACGAAACACGCTTCCGTCATTCCGAAAGTCTCAACGGGGAGTGGAAGAGATATCCCGTGCTCTCTCCGGACCGCTTCAATTTCATGGCGGCCAGACAGGCCTTTGACGGAGTCCGCAGAATTCTGGTCGGATGGATCCAGCGGAAGAGCGAGAACGGGGAACTGATCTGGGGCGGCAGCATGCTGATCCCGCGGGAGCTTCGGATCGGGGAGAAGGGGCCGGAAACGAGATTCATCCGGGAACTCTGCGGCATGTTCCCAAACAAGATTCCCTATACTCTCAAGACGACCGACAACCGGTGGGAGACAGAAGGAGACCGGCTCCGCTGCGAATGTCCTACGGGCGGTTCCATGCTGAAATTCTCCGATTTGCCCGAACGCTATCTCATCCGGTTCGGACTCAGCCTGACGGGAGAATCGTCGAATTTCTCCCTGATCGTAGGGGCCACGGCCGTCTGGTGCAACGATATCGAAAAAGGATATCAGATCATCTTCGACATCCCTGACCGGATGATCCGTGTCCGCAGGCACTACCTTTGGGATCAGCGCGGGGACATCGATTCGATTCCCTTCGAGCCGGAGGCGGTGAATGAAGTCACCCTCGTGTATGACGCCGCCGCTCCCGGGGGCGCAATCCTGGAGATGGAACTGAACGGAAAACTTACCCTGACTTCCCGTCTGACGGAAGGATGCGCAGGGGCTCTGGCCCTGACCATGCAGGACGGAACGGCCGAACTGACCGGTTTCGGGATCTTCGGGGAAGAATGAAACGAGGCGCACCCCTCTTTTTGACAGCACGGAAGAAACGGAGAAGAAAACATGGCGTCGATTTTTGACCTGTTTCGCAAAATCGAATCCGGATCCGTCCCGCTCATAAAGCCGGTTTCCTGGCTGATTGTCGGACTTGGAAACCACGGACCGGAATACGCGGGGACCCGGCACAATGCCGGCTTTTACGCCGTTGACGCGCTCGCGAAAAAAATGAACATCAAAATCGACCGGATTAAGTTTCACGCGCTGACCGGAGAGGGAGTGCTTGCCGGAGAGCACCTGATTCTGATGAAGCCACAGACCTATATGAACCGTTCGGGTATCGCGGTTTCGGAGGCCGCTTCATTTTACAAGTTGGATCCGGGACATATTCTGGTTTATTCCGATGATGTTCATCTGGAACCGGGACGCCTTCGCTTTCGTCAGAAGGGGTCCGCCGGGGGGCAGAAGGGACTGAACAGCATCATCGAACAGCTGGGAACCGAAGCGTTCCCGAGGATCCGTCTCGGGGTCGGAGAACGGCCGGATCCCGGCTATGATCTGGCCGACTGGGTGCTCGGGAAACTGCCGCCTTCCGACCGGGAACTGCTGGACGGCCGTTTGAACGATCTCTGCTCGGGAACCGAAGCACTCCTGAAAGGCGATCCCGATCTGGCCGCGCAGATCTGCAATACGGGAATCCGGAAAACCGACGAGCCGGAGAAAGGCCTGGAAATTCAGTGAGACTGTTGTTGGATGCCATCCGAGGGGAACCGGAATACAGGGCGCTCCTGGACAACTGGACGGAACAGATGCACGGGAGAACTCCGCGTCCCATGCTGGTCACGGGACTGGCCGAGGGGGCGCGGGACTGCATGCTGGGAGCCCTGGTCGCGGATCTGAGAAGCCGGGAAACGGATGCCGCGGTGCTTTGCATCTTCCCGGATGAAAAAGATATCGTAACCGCACAAGCCGCGCTGGAAGAGGCCGGACTCACTTGTGCGGTCTATCCCTGTCGGGATTTTGTGTTCCGGAACATTCCCGTATCGGAAGAAAGCGGACACCAGCGGCTTCACGCGCTCTGCTCTGTCTTGGAAAATCGATGCGATGCGATCCTGACGACGCCCGACGCCGCGCTGCAGTTTACCATTCCCAGGAATGTTCTTCGCGGACATCTTCTGATTCTCCGGAGCGGGGACTGCATGAAGATGGAGGAGCTGGTTTCCTTGCTGCAGGAATCCGGATACGCCAGAGCGGAACAGGTGGACGGAGCCGGACAGTATGCCGTACGCGGCGGAATCGTCGATGTCTTTCCTGCGTTCGGGGACCTGCCGGTCCGGGTGGATTTCTTCGGGGACGAAATCGATCAGATGGTCTGGTTTGATCCGATTTCCCAGCGAAAAACGGAAGACTGCGAGACCTGTACGATCCCTCCGGCGAAAGAGGTTCTGACCATCGAGAAAACGAGGGAAGAACTGAAGAAACTGATTCTTTCCCAGAAGAAGCGCTGCACGGAAGAGGAGAGCTGTCAGATTCTGGACTCGGAGATCCTCGCGATCGACGCCGGGCAGGAGCTCTTTTTCCTTGACAAATACCTCTCCTTCCTTTACCCGGACCGCGAAAGCCTTCTGGATTACTTCCAGGAGGAGAGAGACGGAAAGGGACGGACCGCCGCAGCGGTTTATGTTCAGAATCTAGGCGCGGTTCAGGAACGGATTCATGCGAGCGAAGTCCCCATGCGGGAAATGATCGCGGGCATGGTGGAAGGGGGCGCAATTTCTTCCCGGTATGCAGAATACTGCGGGTGGAAGGGAGACTTCGACGCGTTCCTCTCGGGGAATGCGGCGATTCTGTGCAACGCCTTTGCCTCCGATCCGGGGATGCGGCTTTCCGGAATTTATACCTTTCATACCCGCCATACCGTCAGCTACGCCGACAGTTACGACACGCTTCTCGAAGATGTCCGGGGGGATATCGCCAACCGGAGCAGAACGGTGATCGCTTGTGAAAACGCGATGAGTGCCAAAGAGGTTCAGCGTGCGCTGTTTGAAAACGGAATAACGGCAAGGATTTCTCCGAAGCAGGACCCACCGTTTTCCGAAGTCGACCCGGGGATACCCCTGCTCCTTGCCGGTACGGATCTCCCGGGCTTTGAACTGAATGACAGCCGGTTTGTCATCCGGACACTGTTTCCGGGCGGCCGTTCCTCCTATGTCCGGGCGCTGACGGGGCCTGGACGGAGAAAGAAGAAAAAGCCTTCCGCGGCCGAGAGGATTCTCAGTTATGCGGACCTTCACATCGGGGATTATGTGGTCCATACCGCGCACGGAATCGGTCAGTATCTAGGCATAGAGACAATCTTCAATCCGATCGACCGCGCAAACCGGGATTATGTCAAGCTCCGTTATGCCGACGGCGCTTTTGTTCACGTTCCGTGCGAATCCCTCGGAGTTCTGTCCAAGTACATCGGAGCCAAAGGGGAAGACGGGGACGTTCGTCTTTCCAAACTGAACAGCGGAGAATGGAACCGGAAAAAAGCGCGGGCAAAAGCTTCTGCCAGAGACATGGCGAAGGAACTGATCTCCCTCTACGCGGCACGATCGCGGAAAAAGGGAATTGCCTACCCTCCGGACGATGAGATCCAGCGGTCTTTCGAGCAGGCGTTTCCCTTTGAGGAAACGGAAGCGCAGGAGACGGCGGTTGCCGAAATCAAGGCGGATATGCAGAAAGCAATTCCCATGGATCGGCTGCTGTGCGGAGATGTCGGATACGGAAAAACCGAGGTCGCGCTCCGTGCCGCAATGAAGGCTGTCCTCACCGGGAAACAGGTTGCCATTCTCGCTCCCACGACGATTCTGGCGATGCAGCATTATCAGACAATACTGTCCCGCTTTCGCGGGTTCCCTGTCCGCACTGAACTGCTGTCGCGGTTCAACAATCCGAAGAAGCAGGAACAGATTCTCCGGAGTCTGCGCCGGGGAGAAACCGATATCGTTGTCGGAACGCACAGGCTGCTTTCCAAGGACGTCGCATTCCGGGAACTCGGACTGGTGATTATCGACGAAGAGCAGCGGTTCGGGGTTGCCGCAAAAGAGCATCTGAAACAGCTGGTGGAGAATGTTGACTGTCTGACCCTGACGGCGACACCGATTCCCAGAACGCTGAACATGGCCATGTCCGGAATCCGCGACATGAGCATCCTGGACGAGGCCCCGAGCGACCGCTATCCGGTTCAGTCTTTTGTCCTGGAATACGACGAGTCGGTTCTGGCGGAAGCCGTTCGCAGGGAACTCCGGAGGGGAGGCCAGGTTTTCTGGCTGCACAACCGGGTGGAGACCATCGACCGCTGTGCGGCAAAGGTATCCCAGATGGTTCCGGACGCGAACGTCGCGATCGCGCACGGAAAGATGACCAACGAGGAGATCAGCGACATCTGGCAGAAGCTGCTGGAGGGCAGCGTGGACGTTCTGGTCTGCACCACCATTATCGAGACCGGGATCGACATTCCGAACGCCAACACGATGGTCGTGGAAAACGCCGACAAGATGGGACTGGCGCAGCTTCACCAGCTCCGCGGCAGAATCGGCCGGTCGTCCCGCCGTGCCAGAGCCTACTTCACCTATCCGCCTAACCGGATCCTGACGGAGATCTCCGTAAAGCGGCTTCAGGCGCTTCGGGATTTCACGGAGTTCGGGGCAGGCTTCAAAATTGCCATGCGGGATCTGGAGATCCGGGGGGCGGGGAATCTGCTAGGCGCGGAACAGCACGGAAACATGGACAGCGTCGGATACGACCTGTATATCCGCCTCCTGAACGAGGCGATTCTCGAGGAAAAAGGGGTGGCCGTTCTCAAAAAGGAGGACGCAGTGATCAACGCGTCGGTTGACGCCTATCTCCCCGAATCCTACGTGTCTTCCGGAGCGCAGCGGATCGATCTTTACAAGAAGATCGCCGCAATTGAGACCGCTGAAGACGGCGCGGACCTTTTGGAGGAAATGACGGACCGGTACGGAAAACCGCCGGAGGCGGCCCGCTCTCTGATCTGGATTTCCCAAATCCGCGCCATCGCGACACGATGCGATCTGAAACGGGTGGAGCTGAAGGACGATCAGGCTCTGCTTTACCCCGAACGGTTTGACGCAAACATCTGGAATACGCTTTCTCTGGGGGAGGGGATTCGTCCGGGTCAGAACCGGGAAAGCACCGAAAAGAGGGGAACAGCTCTTGCCAGAGCTGCCGCTCTTGCCCGGGAAGGGGCTCTGCGGAAGGGAAAAGAAGCAGAATCGGAGGCGTCTGCCCAGCCGAAAATCACCTATACCGGCGGGTTGACCCCTTGCCTGAGAATCACGATCCGTCGGGGAAAGTCCCTGTTTGAGGGCGTGTACTCGGTCCTCAGCCGGTACGAGACGATCCGAAAGGCAAAATCAGAACAGCCGGAATGACTCCGGAAAAGACAGGAAGCACGGCCCGGTCGGGCCGTGCTTCCTTTTCGGAAAAAAGCCGGGTGTCCGCAAAGAATCCGCGAACACCCGAAGGAGGTGGGTCATCAGGGACTTGAACCCCGGACCAGCCGGTTATGAGCCGGCAGCTCTGACCATCTGAGCTAATGACCCGCGGGGGAATTATAGCACAGTACCGGGAGACTTGTCAAGGGACTGAACCGAAAGAGGAAC
Organism: Clostridia bacterium; assembly: GCA_017612655.1. Taxonomy (GTDB): domain Bacteria; phylum Bacillota; class Clostridia; order Oscillospirales; family CAG-272; genus RGIG3925. The sequence continues at coordinate 18,917 of JAGAFM010000016.1, forward strand.
AGCCCCTTGTACCGGTCAAACTAAGGAGAAACTTCGGGTTCCTCCGGCGGGAGGACGTCTTTCTCTCTTTTCCATCTTCCGGACAGATAGTATGTCACGCCGATCAGGAACGGGACAAAACCGGCAAGGGCGTCCCCGTACCAGAATCCCTCACATTTCATTTCAAGGACAAACCCGAACAGCGCGGCAAGTCCGATTCTGCTCAGCAGCCCGTCCAGCAGGGCGACCGCAAGATTCAGACGGGTATTCCCGGATCCGTTGATCAGGGCAAAGGCAACACTGCGGGTTGCACATCCGAAAAGATTCAGAATAATCGGGACGACCAGAATAAAGGCCGCGTCGAGGACTTCCTGATCTCCCGTAAAAGCACGGAACAGGGTGGGGGAGAAGAAGAGGGTGAAAAGGGACGCCGGGACCGTAAGAATAAGTCCGATCACCAGGATGATGAGGAGAACATGGGGAATGCGGCGGTATTCGCGGGCTCCAAGGTTCTGCCCGATCATCGTACTTCCTGCCGCGGTGAACGAATTGGAGACGATGCCTGCGATCATTCCGGTCTTGTTGTAAATCCCGGCCAGAGCGGAATACGTCACCCCCTCCTGATTGATCCATGCCATCAGGACGATCTTGGAGAAAGTGACGGCGGCGCTTTGAATTGCCATAGGAATCCCGAGCGACAGAAGACGAGAAAACGACGGCCGGTCGATCCGGAAACTCTCCGGACGGAAGGCAAAGCCGAAACTTTCCTGCTTGCGCCAGAGATAGAAGACGGAATACAGGAAACTCACGCCCTGCCCGATGACGGTCGCCAGTGCTGCGCCGAACACTTCCATGCCGCACAGAACGACGAACACCAGATCCAGGATGATATTCAGAATCGCGGCGATCGCGATGAACAAAAACGGACGCTTGCTGTCGCCCATTCCGCGGAGAATCGCGGAGACTGTATTGTAGCCGTAGATGAAGAACAGGCCGACAATACAGGTTACGGTATAGTCCATTGTGTACCGCCAGGATTCATCCGGGGTATGCAGCAGCAGAAGAATCGGCTCTTTCAGAAAGAAACAAACCAGGGAGAGGACGACGGAGGTTCCGAGCAGGAAGGAGGACATGGTTCCGATCATCCGGTTGACCGCATCCCGGTCCTTGACACCTACATCATGCGCAATCAAAACCTGTCCGGCCGAGGAGAATCCCATCGCAAGAAAGGTCAGCAGGTGCAGAAGATCCCCGCCGATGGAGACGGCGGACATGCCGGCCTCCCCGACCCACTGTCCGACGATGATCATATCCACCAGATTGTAGACACCCTGAAGGGCGTTGGAAACGAACAGAGGAAGGGAAAAACGAAGGAGGAGGGGGAGAACCTTCCCCTGCGTCAGATCCGTTACCATGGAGTTGCCGTGAGATGTCATCCCTGACCACATCCTTTGCCGGAGAAGCGAAAGCGGCTGCATTCTTCCGAAAAAGAGGCAAAACGAGCTGCTTCTGACCGGAGATTCTGAGAAAAGAGAAAATCCGAACACGTCACATATGATGACGAAGTTCGGATTGTTCCTGTTTGGTGACCCGAGGGAGAATCGAACTCCCGATGTCGCCGTGAGAGGGCGAAGTCTTAACCTCTTGACCATCGGGCCCCACATCTGCTTTTCTATTTTACCATAGCTTTTTCAAGAATGCAAGAGGTTTTTCGCATTTTCCCGGGAAAGGTTTTCGGAAGGTAATTCTCAAGGTAAATGCTACCGCGCAGAGTTGCATTTACCTTGAGAAGGAAAACGGCATCCGGTTTTTCCGGATGCCGGACGGTTCGGGCGGATGATCAGTCGGCGAACAAAGGAGTGGAAAGGTATCTGTCTCCCGTATCGGGAAGAAGAACCACGATGGTCTTCCCCTCGTTTTCGGGACGTTTCGCGAGCTGGATTGCGGCAAAGGCTGCCGCGCCGGAGGAAATCCCGACCAGAACGCCCTCTTTTTTGCCGATTGCCTTGCCGGTAGCAAAGGCGTCTTCATTGGAAACGGGGATAATCTCATCGTAGATTTTCGTGTTCAGAACGTCCGGAACGAATCCTGCTCCGATGCCCTGAATCTTATGCGGGCCGGCAACGCCGGTGGAAAGCACTGCGCTAGTTGCGGGCTCGACGGCAACCACTTTTACATCGGGATTCTTTGACTTCAGGTATTCACCCACGCCGGTTACGGTTCCGCCCGTGCCGACGCCGGCTACGAAGAAATCGACGTTCCCTTCGGTGTCTTCCCAGATCTCGGGTCCGGTATGCTCGCGGTGAGCCGTCGGATTTGCCGGGTTGACGAACTGACCGGGGATGAAGCTGTTCGGGATTTCCGCGGCAAGTTCATTTGCCTTCGCAATCGCTCCCTTCATGCCCTTTGCGCCTTCGGTCAGTACGATCTCTGCGCCGTATGCCTTGATCAGCTGGCGCCGTTCGACCGACATCGTTTCCGGCATCGTCAGAATGAGGCGGTAGCCCCTTGCGGCAGCCACGGAGGCAAGGCCGATCCCGGTATTGCCGGAGGTGGGTTCAATGATGACCGATCCTTCTTTCAGTTTTCCGGAGGCCTCTGCGTCGTCAATCATTGCCTTGGCAATGCGGTCCTTGACCGATCCGGCCGGGTTGAAATACTCGAGTTTTGCGACAAGCTTTGCTTTGAGACCGTATTCTTTTTCAATGTGCGTGAGTTCGAGAAGAGGCGTTTTTCCGATCAGCTGATCAGCGGAAGTATAAATAGACATGACATGAAATCCTTTCTTTGTTGTTATTGATTGTTCGTATGGTTTTTTCCTTGTCTTTCGTCATCAGGCAGGTACGCCTGGACGGTACAGGAAACCGGGAGACGATCTCTCTGCGCTTCCCTTATTGGATTGCGGCGAATCCCTGCTCAAGGTCGGCGATGATATCGTCAATATGTTCGGTTCCGACGGAGAGCCGGATCGTATTCGGTCTGATGCCCTGATCCAGCAGCTCTTCGCTCGAAAGCTGGGAATGGGTGGTGGACGCCGGATGGATCACAAGGCTCTTTACGTCCGCGACGTTGGCAAGCAGGGAGAAGATCGTCAGATTGTCGATAAACTTCCACGCTTCCTCCTGTCCGCCCCGGATGTCGAAAGTAAAGATGGACGCCCCGCCGTTCGGGAAGTATTTTTCGTAAAGCGCGTGGTCGGGATGATCCGGAAGCGACGGATGATTGACTCTTTCCACCAGCGGATGGTTTGAGAGATATTCAACGACCTTTTTCGTGTTCTCTGCGTGTCTTTCCAGGCGAAGGGACAGGGTTTCCACCCCCTGCAGAAGCAGAAAGGCGTTGAACGGCGAAATCGAGGCGCCCGTATCGCGGAGGAGGATCGCCCGGATGTAGGTGACAAATGCCGCCGGACCAACCGCGTCATAGAAGGAAACGCCGTGATAACTCGGATTGGGATCGGCAATGTTCGGGTACTTTCCACTTGCCTTCCAGTTGAATTTTCCCGACTCCACGATGATGCCGCCCAGCGTCGTGCCGTGACCGCCAATGAATTTGGTGGCGGAGTGAACGACGATATCCGCGCCGTGCTCGATCGGACGGATGAGATAAGGCGTCCCGAAAGTGTTATCGATTACCACGGGGATCCCGTATTTGTGAGCGATTTCAGCGACCGCGTCGATGTCGGGAATATCGCTGTTGGGATTGCCCAGCGTTTCCAGGAATACCGCACGGGTATCGCCGGTGATCGCCGATTCCACCTCAGCGAGATCGTGGATGTTGACGAAGCTGGTCCTGATTCCGTACTGCGGAAGGGTATGGGCCAGCAGATTGAAAGTGCCTCCGTAGATGGTTTTCTGAGCTACGATGTGTCCGCCGTTTGCGGCAAGCGCTTCG
>JAGAFM010000151.1 GCA_017612655.1 Clostridia bacterium
AAGTGAGTTTTCCCTTGATTTCGGGGACGGTTTGCGGTATAATCCGACTGAACGCGAAAAGGAGAGGAGATTCAGCGATGGCACTGATTCAACCGGTCCGGGAACTGCTGGAGCAGGAACGGATCGAATGCGCCGCTCCCCTGCCTTCCGGCCTCTGCAGAATCCGGGATCCCGCCAAACTGGAAAGGCGCGGGTTTCCCGAAGGATCTGTTCGCTCGATCCTCATTCTGCTAGTCCCCTACCACCCGGGAAAGGCCGCCGTTCCTCCCGACAGAAATTTGTCAGTTTACGCGTTTTCCCGTGACTACCACCTCTTTTTCCGGGAACTGTTCGGGCGGATTATCCCTTCGCTTTCGCAAATATACCCCGGCTACCGTTTCGAAGGGTTTTCGGACAATTCCCCAATTTCCGAACAGTATGCCGCCGCCTGCGCTGGCCTCGGCGTTCTCGGAGACAACGGTCTGATCATCAGCAGGCGGTACGGATCCTACGTGTTTCTGGCGGAGGTGTTTTCCGATTTGCCGCCGGATCGGTGGGGAGAAGTCCGAACCGTTCCCCCGCAAACCTGTCTGCACTGCGGGGCATGCAGAGATGCCTGTCCCATGAACCGGGAACAGCCCCCCTGCCGCGGCTGTCTCTCCGAACTGACTCAAAAGAAGAAGGATCTCCCTGAGGAGACGCCTGCCCTGATCCGTCACTACCGGACAGTCTGGGGCTGCGATCTCTGTCAGGAGGCCTGCCCGCTTAACGCAGCAGCGGAACCGACCCCCATCCCCTTCTTCCAAACAGATCTGATCCCCCGTCTGACATCGGAACGGCTGAATCGGATGACGGAAGAAGAACTGTCGGAGCGCGCATTCGGATGGCGGGGTCGCAAGCCGATTGCTCGAAATGTGGCTATTTTGGAAGCCTCTCCGGATACAGTTTCCGGATCCTCTGTCTGAAAGGAGAAAACCGATATGTCGAACGAACCGATTCGCTGGTATTTTCTGGCTCACCTGGGTTACAACATGTGGGGAGACCCCATCGCAGACTGGGAGGATGTCCCATCCCTGAAAGGGGGCGGCGCCCGCCGCGTTCTTCAGTTTGACGAGACACTCTTCTTTGAGGTTGCGGAAGCCTTCCGTCGCGCAGGGGGCGATTCCATCGTTCTTGACATCGGAGAAGGTCTCGTTTATCCAGAGTATCCGGATCTGGCTCCCCTGGGCGCCTACTCCCCGGACGCGCTCCGGGATGTTCTCAAACGGGTTCGCTCCATGGGGCTGGAAGTGATTCCGAAACTGAATTTTTCCACGACCCATGCAGAATGGATGGGCTGCTACAGAAACAAAACATCCACAGAACCGTACTACCGGTTCTGTTCCGACGTCATCCGGACCGTATGCGAGATCTTCGAAAAACCGAGCCTGTTTCACCTGGGAATGGATGAGGAAGACGGCGTCTGCCAGAAAGAGAAGAATCTGGCTCTCTGGAGGAACGGGGACCTCTGGTGGCACGATTTCGATTATCTGGCCGAATGCGTCCGTTCCAACGGATTCCGTCCCTGGATCTGGTCGGATCACATGTGGAAACTCTGGGACGAGCTTTCGGAAAAGGCAAAAGGTCCCAAGACCGACCGCGAGGGCGAATTCCTGAGCAGGATGAGCAAGGATGTCATGCAGACCAACTGGTATTACCGGACGTTCAGCCCCGACGACCCGCATCATCCGTTTCTGGACAGCGACGAACGCCCGTTCCGCGTGCTGGATGAAAACGGATTTGATCAAATCCCCGGGGGAAGCACCTGGGATCTGGAGGACAATCTGGTCGAAATGGTCTCTTATCTCACCCCGAGACTGAGCCCGGATCATTTATGCGGATTCATGCAGACGGTCTGGCATCCGATGTCGGAGGATTACCGCGAGAAACAGTTCCAGGCAGTTGAGGCCTTTTCCCGGGCAAAGAAGGTCTACGATCAAATGGCGAATAAGCCGTACCAGGCGTGAAGGGAGAGAGAGCTGTGAAATCGTGTTACTGGGGTCTGCTGGTTCATTTGGGATTCAACATGTGGGCTGAGCCGGAAACCGACCGCGACGGGGTACGCGGAATTCCGCAGGTGTTCGGGCCGCAGACTGCGGCGCAGTACCGTCTGAGATTCGAGGAACCGCTGTTCTGGGAAACCCTGGCAGACCTGTCCGAGGCGGGCGGGAATCTCCTGGTTCTGGATATCGGAGAAGGCATGCAGTATGAGAGCCATCCGGAGCTGGCCGTTCCGGGCAGTTATTCCAAGGACGCACTCCGCGAACTGATCGTCCGGGCCAGAGGGATGGGATTTACCGTCGTTCCGAAACTGAATTTCTCCACCTGTCACGACTTCTGGATGGGACCGTATGCGCGGATGGTTTCGACCCCCGAATACTATCGCTTCTGTGAAGACGTGATCGGAGAAGTCTGCGAGGTATTCGACAATCCCCCTCTGTTTCACCTTGGAATGGACGAAGAGAGCGAAACGTGCCAGCACTACTACAACATGGTCTGCTTCCGTCGCGGAGAGCTCTGGTGGCATGACCTGAATTTCCTTTTCCGTACCGTCCTAAGGCTCGGCGTGCGCCCCTGGATCTGGTCCGATATGATCTGGGATCACGAGGAGGAATTCCTTCGGAGAATGTCCCGAGATGCAGTTCAGTCGAACTGGTTCTACGGACAGTTTCCGGAAGGAGAGGCTTTTTCCGGCAGACATACCCGCGCTTTCCGCATTCTGGAGGAAAACCGGTTTGATCAGATCCCGACCGGATGTATGATGTTCCGGGAATCCAATTTCCCGGAACTGTCGAAGATCCTGACTCCCGCCATCGCTCCCCATCACCTTCTCGGTTTCCTTCAGACCACCTGGTATCCCATGACGGAAACCTATCGCGAGAAGCATCGAATCTCGACAAAAGTTCTGGGGGATGCGGTGGCTGACAGCAGGGCTTTCCGCTGAGCAGAAGAAGGAGGCGTCTCTGCCTGAAGTCGTGGGTTTCCGGCCTTTTTCTCATTTTTTTAAAAAAACACTTGCTTTTTCATGATCGCTATGCTATAATTCGTTCGTTTCTGTACCCTTCCAGCAGAGGCTGGGTAGGTATCCTATCTCGAGATCCCATTTGGAGGAATTTTTCACCATGATGATTGCACTGGGAGTCATCCTGCTCGTGATGGCGCTGTTTCTGACGGTTTCTGTCCTCATGCAGCACGGAAAATCCAAAAGACTGTCCGGAACCATTGCCGGCGGAGCAGAGACCTTCTTCGGCAAGACCAAAGGTTCCACAATTGATAAGATGCTGTCCAAAATCACAACGGTCGTCGCGATTCTGTTCGTAGTCGCGGTCGTTGTTGTGTACTGTATTCAGGATAACGGTTATATGGGCTTCGATGACGCGACGAAAGTCCCGACCGAAGTAGAGAGTTCTACGGAGTCGGCGTCCGACACTCCCGCGACCGATGCTGCTTCTGAAGAACCCGGAACCGAGGCAGCGAGCGAAGCCGGTTCGGATTCTGAATCCGAGGCCGATACTCAGGGCTGATTCTTCCAGCAGCCGAACGAAGACCGAATAATCCCGCCCGGGTTTCCCTGGGCGGTGTTCTTTTTTCCGGAGAGAAGAGGTGAATGCCGTGCTGAAACTGGACCGTCCGGTGATCGTTGAGGGAAAATATGACCGGCTTCGTCTCTTGAATCTTCTGGACGCACCGATTCTCACGACAGACGGATTCCGTATCTTCCGAAATGCCGAAAAAAGGCTGCTGTTCCAGAGGCTTGCCGAAAAGAACGGTCTGTTTGTTCTGACCGATCCCGACGGGGGAGGCCTCCTGATTCGGAATCTGCTCCGCGGAATCATTTCCCCCGATAAGATCATTCACCTGTATGTTCCCTCCGTGAAAGGCAGAGAGCACAGAAAAAAGGCCTCTTCGAAAGAGGGGCTGCTCGGTGTGGAAGGAATCGACGACGAGACGCTGATGGATCTTTTCCGCCCGTTTGCAGTGGGCCGTTCGAACCGGCAAACGGTCCCCTCCTCCGTTTCCAAAACAGATTTTTTCGAAGACGGGCTTTCGGGGAAGCCGGACAGTTCTCTTCTCAGGCGGCTGCTTGCCGAGCAGCTCCGACTTCCGGTCAACCTCTCTTCCAATGCCCTGCTGGAGGCTATCAATCTGCTTTATTCCAAAGAAGAATACCGGGAAGCGCTTCGCAGGATCGAAACTCCCGGCCAGAATTCCGGAGGCCAAAAGTGAACGAACTGGAACAGAAACGATTCCGAAAACAGGATGACGGATTTGTCTGCGCGAACTGCGGGCTGAAGGTTCTCCCGCTCGGATTTTCCTCGAGAAATCACTGTCCCCGCTGCCTCTGTTCCCTCCATATTGACAACAATCCCGGCGACAGATCCAATCCCTGCGGCGGTCTGCTCAGGCCCGTCTCCGCCCTGCCGGACGGAAAAAAGGGGTTCGTCCTGATTCAGCGATGCGAGCGCTGCGGCGAAGTCAAAAGAAACCGCGCGGTTCCCGACGCGAAAATTCAGCCTGACGATCTTTCGGCTCTGATCCGCCTTTCCGCTCAACCCGCCCCTGTCTACACGAAAAAAACGACACGATAGGCCGATGTTCCTTTCCCCCGGGCTTCCAGAACGCCCGGGGGATTCTTCGTGCGGGGAAACCATCCAAAGCCCCTCTCAGTCTTCGGAAATGGCTTGACAGTTTCTCCCCGTTCTGCTATAATGAGATTCGTAAACGAAGAGAAGAAAGGGGTGGACGGATCATGCTGACAACCAACGGGCGTCCGGTCAGAATGCTGCTTGTCTACCCGGACTACACGGACCGCGACTGCACCGCCAAGGTTTCGGGCGGGAACTATATGGAAGGGCTCGCATCCATCTCTGCGGTTCTGAAACAGGGCGGACACGACTGCCGTCTCCTCCATCTGCTTTATCTGCACAGCGAACAGGACTATAAAAACAAGCTGCGTCTCATGAAGGAGCAGTACGGGTTTGATATTGTCGGGTTTTCCGTCCGCACCACCGCCTTTCCCGACGCGAAGGAGTATATTCGCTGGACAAAGGACCTCTATCCGGACTGCTTTGTCATCTGCGGAGGTTATCATCCGACGCTGGTTCCGGATGAAGTACTCGCCGTCGACGGTGTGGACTGCGTCTGTGTCGGAGACGGAGAGTATGCGGAACTGGACCTCTGCGACCGCATCCGTGACGGGCTGGACTACACCGATCTGGAAAGTCTGTACTTCAAACTCCCGGACGGTTCGTTCCGTCACAACCCCATCCGTCCCCTGTTCTCCGATCTCGACCGAATCCCTATCCCGGATTTTGAACTGTTCGATTACGATAATCTGGAATCCTCCAAGGTCGGAACCGCCATTGTCGTCGTCAGCCGGGGATGCTTTTATAACTGCACCTACTGCGGAAACGGCAACTTCCGCAAGGTGTACCCCAACAAGAAGATTTACGCGCGGTTTCGGTCTCCGGAAAACGCGATTCTGTATCTGAAAACGCTTCTTTCCCGCCACCCCTGTATCAAGGTCATCAACTTCCGGGACGCGATCTTCAACATGTTCCCCGACTGGTTTGACCATTTCATTGATCTTTACATCAAGGAAATTCATCTTCCCTGCACCGGCAACATCCGTTTCGACATTCTGACGGAGGATACCGTCAAGAAGATGAAGGAAGCCGGATTCTATACCATCGACATGGGGCTGGAGAGCGGAGACCCTGAAATGCGGTTCCAGATCCTCCGCCGGTTCCAGACGGACGAGATGATCATCCGCTGTTCCTCCTGGTTCCACAAGTACGGAATCGCCCAGCTGACCTACAATATCATCGGCCTCCCCTTCGAAGACATCCACCGAGCGCTGAAGACCATCAAGCTCAACGCACGGATCAAGTCCGACCGCGTCATCCCGAACATCTTCTATCCTTACGAGGGAACAAAGCTGTACGAGATTTCCAAAGAGGCGGGATTTATCCCGGAGGGAGACTTCTCGAAACGGCGCGTGCCGCTTGTCCAGCCTCAGTTTCCGGAGGAACAGGTTCTTTTCATAGAGGGATATTTCGGGCATTTTGTCCGCTGCTACAAACGTGCGTTCGCCATGCCGAAGAGAATCGGCCCTCTCTATGAGAAATGGCTGGATCACCGCGTCACCGGGAAGCACGTTCCCTACCGTTTTTATGTTCGGATCCACGACGGCTATGCGCATCTGCGCGGAAAGATTCAGGATTTTGTAGTCAATCACCTGCCCAAAGTCTACATGAAGCTCCGCATGCTGAAACACAGGAAACGTGCCGAGAAAAGCTAAACAAAGATAGGAGTTCTGATTATGGCCTACAGCATCGACCAGGACAAATGCATGCGCTGCGGGACCTGCGAAATCGAGTGTCCCTTTCACGCAGTTCTTATCAGCAACATCGGAACGTTCAGCATTGATCCCGACACATGCAAGAGTTGCGGCATCTGTCTCAGCGTCTGCCCCGTGGACGCTCCTTTCAGGGAAGACGGCAAAAAAGCGGCAGACGCTTCCGCCGAGTCCTGATTCAGTTTTGGCTCTTTCGGGAACGGATCAACCGACGCGATTATTCTCTGACCGCTGAAAGGACGGATATGACATGGAAAAAGAACAACTGCTGGAAAACGACGACCTCTTCACGCTTACAGACGAGGAAGGGAAAGAATCCCAGTTCTGCCTTCTCGCTTCTACGGAAGAAAACGGGACGCTTTACCTGGCTCTGGAACCTGCTGACGAGAATCCCGATGACTCCTACGTCATTCTGAAACTCGTGACGGATGAAAACGGGGAGGACTCGCTCGTAACGATTGATGACGACGATGAGTTCGATCGGATCGCAGATATTTTTGAGGACGAATTCATGACGATCGAATACCCGGATGACTCTCCCGAAACGGAAAAAAAGAAGAAAAAATAAGAGAAACAATCAACGCACGGGTTCTGCCCGTGCGTCTGCCTGCCCTTTTTGTGATATGTTTTTTATGGAACCCACATAGGTTAAGAAAATGAAACCGGACTTCTCCGGCGGGAATGCAGGCCTCCGTCCTCTCTCAGCAGAGGATGACGCTGGTTGTCACGGAAACCGGAGAGAGGTTTACGTATGACACGCTCTGTTTCGTGTCATACCCTTGAATGCAAGGGTTTTCATACCGGCATACACGTCTGCGGCGGGCACTTTCTTTTTGCGTGGCCCCCGATCAAATCAACAGAGAGGAGTGACCGAGCCGTGTTCGGAACCTGGATCTGGATCCTGGTCGGTGCCGTCATTGTGCTGTTCATAGCCGGGCTGCTTCTCTATCTCGATCTGGGAAAAACAGGTCGAAACACCCGCAGCTCACAGGGCAGGCGGGGGCGTGCCGTACGCAGAAGCGGATCGGATCATTCCGCCAGACCGGAGAAAAACAATAATCCGGAATGGGAGGTCATCCGTCAAATCCGGCAGAATGATCCCGCATTCTCCGCTGACGACATGAAGCGATACGCGAAAGAATGCTTTCGGATCTTCTGCAATTCATGGAAACAGATGGCGGGCGAGAACGCCGACGATACGACGGAACTGCGCAAGTGTGCAACAACCGCACTGTTCGTATCTCAGAAGTCAGCAGTCGCCATGAACCGCTCTACCGGGGTCTCCCATGTGGAATCGTTCCGGAACATGATTTCCTCCCATCTGACCGCATACGAGTCGGACGAGGAAAAGGAATATCTTACCATGATGGTCCATGCGTCTTATGTGGTATACGAGTCCGACCGGGAGGATGTTCCGGCCGAAGCAACGCAGGGGGTCCAGGAAGACCATCATTTCTGGATGAAATTCCAGCGTTTCAGAGGAACCCAGACCGCTCCGGACAATGCTCTTTCCCTCTTTCAGTGCCCCTGTTGCCGGGCTCCCCTGTTCTCGGACACGGGAGGGGTCTGTCCCTTTTGCAGATCACCGGTCAGCGACGGCCATTTTTACTGGCTTCTGGAAAGCATCAGGAGAGTTCGTCCGAGAGGAAAGGCCTGACTGTTCAAAAAAATACAATGCCGCGTATCGGCTCGATACGCGGCATCATCGTTTCAGACAGGAAGGATAGAATCAATTCTTATCCCCGCCTGCGCCCAAAGAAGCAGTGATACAGAGAAAGCCTCGGTTCCGGGCTTCCCCGGGTATCAAATTACTGCTGCTGTGCTTTCATTGCAGCAAAGCACTCGCTGCAATAAACCGGTCTGTCGTTGGAGGGCTGGAACGGAACCTTTGCTTCGTTTCCGCACTTTGCGCAAACGGTGGTAAAGAATTCCTTCTGCGGTCTGGTTGCGTTCTTTCTTGCATCTCTGCAGGCCTTGCATCTCTGAGGTTCGTTCTGGAATCCTCTCTCTGCATAGAATTCCTGCTCACCGGCGGTGAACACGAATTCATTTCCACAACCTTTGCAGACCAACGTCTTGTCCTGATACATGTTTTGTTACCTCGCTTTGAATGGATGAAGAATTTGCCCGGGCGTACTCTACCGCATTTCCGTCTCGAGAGACCAGCTTTGTTCTTAGGCTACGCAGGCATTAATTACAATTCCAGCACTGATCGCAGAAACCGAGCCGAAGCTTCCGTCAGCACTCGAACGCTTTTTCATTATAACATCTTTTTTCCTTTTGTCAATAGTTATTTTACAATTGCGGTTGATTTTTTAGCAAAAATATGTTATACTTTAACGAAAAAATCGGCATTTTCCGGATGGGGTTTCGGCCTCTTCCGGGCAGAAAAACGGGCGGTCTTCCCGCCCGGGATCGAGAGGGTCTCAACCGTATGAAGGAATATCATATTCCGATCTGCTCTTCGTGTCCGGACGACTGGTCCGGCGTTTCCGGCGTTTTAGTGGACGATTACCCCTGGGGCGGCGAGTTCCGACCGGAAACCACCGCACAGCTCGTCTTCGTTCCCGGAGACGGTTTCTGGCTCCGCATGGTCTGCGGGGAATCCGAACCGCGCGCAACCTTCACGCAGTTTTACGACATGGTCTGTCTCGACAGCTGCGTCGAGTTCTTCGCCTGCTTTGACGCCAAAACAGACGACTATATCAATTTCGAAGTCAATCCCCTCGGCACCAGCCACGTATCGCACGGACCGAACCGGGGCAAACGGACGCGGATCGACGCAATTATCGGCCACCCGTTTCCCGTCACCGCTTCCGTAGAACCCGATCGCTGGTCCGTTGTCGCCCACTTCCCGATCGCGGATCTTGTGACCTGCTTCGGGATTGACCCCTCCGTCTTCCGCGAAGGATACGCTTTTCCGGGCAACTTCTATACCTGCGGCGGAAACCGGGAACACTTCGGCGTCTGGAACCGGGTCGGGACCGAAAGCCCCGATTTCCATCGTCCGGAATACTTCGGGAAGCTGATTATCGGCTGAATCCCGCTCTCCACCGATCGGAACTGGCGTTCTGCCAGAGAAAGGCGGCTCTATGCTGAAAAAGTACGACATTGTTACTCTCGGAGAAATCCTGATTGACTTCACTCCGGACGGAACCGATGAGGGAGGATACGCCAGATTTCTGCGCAATCCGGGCGGCGCGGTTCTCAACGTGGCCGCCGTGTTCGCCAAATACGGAGCGAAGCCTGCTCTGATCGGGAAAGTCGGGAACGATCTCTTCGGCCGTTATCTGCGTCAGTATCTGACCGAACTCGGAATCGACTGCTCCGGAATTGCCGTCGATGACGATTACAACACGACCCTTGCGTTCGTCTCTCTGGATGCAGAGGGAAACCGTGACTTTGCCTTTTATCGCAAGCACGAAGCGGACCTGCGACTCTCGACGGACGAACTGAACCTGGAACTGCTCCGAAACACCCGGATTTTCCACTTCGGTTCTCTTTCCATGACGATGGAGCCTGCCAGAACCGCCACACGGGAAGCCATCCGGATCGCCCGTGAATCCGGCGCGAAAATCTCCTACGACCCCAACTTCCGCGCCTCTCTGTGGGCGGGACAGGACGCGGCTTCCTACATGCGGGAAGTTCTCCCTTGCGTCGACTACCTGAAAGTTTCCGAAGAAGAAGGGGAAATGATAACCGGAATCCGTGACCCTCAGGCCTGTGCGGACGCACTGGTTGCCTCCGGAGGCCCCTCGTTTGCGGCGGT
>JAGAFM010000017.1 GCA_017612655.1 Clostridia bacterium
GTCCCGAGCCGCAACGACGACTACTTTACCACAAGCGAGATAAGCCGCGGCGAGTATGAGGTGATATGCGAGAAGTACCCGGCGGGGATCAGCGCCGACAGAGACCTTGCGGAGCGGTTCCGCGGCAAATACGTGGACGGTCTCCGGTGATCTTAAAAAGGATGGAACAAGCTGCTTTGGCAGTTCAGCACATTTGAGGACAAGCAAAAGTAAAGTCTCTTTTTGAGAACGCCGTTTTTGTTTACAGGTTTCGGTTTACTTTTCGGGCGTGATATGCTATAATCTTGTCTCGGAAACGAAAAATTGAGGTGACGAGATGAAGTTTTCGCAGGAGTACTGGGTGAACGCGAACGATACCGACCTGAACGGCGTCGTCGGCGCGGGTGCGGTACTGAGATATATGCAGGACGCGGCGAACTGGCAGATGGAGAAGCAGGGGCCTTCGTTCGACGAGCTGTGGGAGAGCGGGTATTCGTTCGTCCTCAGCCGCATCGCGCTCAGCATCTACGCTCCGCTGCGTTCACACGAGCATATCGCGGCGCAGTCATGGGCGGTGGCGAGCAAGGGGTATATCTATCAGCGCTGCTACCGCATCGTGCGCGGGGACGACATCGTTGCGGAGGCGTCGTCCGCCTGGGCACTGCTCGGCAAGGAAGACCGCAAGCCGCGTCGTGTGGGCGAGGTCCCTCTGAACTACTCCGAAGACGATCCGCTCGAACTCGATATGCCGCTTCGTTTCCGCGTCCCGCAAGAGGTCCAGATGAATCTCGTGGGCGAGCGCGTCATCACCTATGCCGACGTTGATCGCAACGGTCATCTGAACAACACGAGGTACCCCGATCTGTACTGCTCCTTCCTGCCCGATATGCGCCACAAACGTGTGATCTCGTTCTCGGTCAGTTTTCTGAACGAAGCGCCGCTCGGGGATTCCTTGAAGGTCTATCTCGGCTCGGACGACGAGACGTACTACTTCCGTTCCGTTCTGCCGTCGGGCAAGGTCAACGCGGAAGCGGAGTTCCTGCTGGAGCCGATGTGATGCTTTGGATCGCGCTGTTCGCCGCTGCGCTCCTTGCGGTCTATCTTGTCAACAGGATCGTAAACCGCCGTTTGCGCCTTACGGAGTATACTGTGCGGAGTTCACGTCTGCCTGCAGGGTTCGACGGTTTCCGCATCCTCGTTGCCGCCGATCTCCACAACACGCCGCTGTGCGAGCGTCTGCTTGCGCTTGTTGAAAAATCGAAGCCGGATATCGTATGCTTCGCGGGGGACATGGCTTACGGCGGGAGACGCGAAACGATGGAGGAAACCTGCCGCATCCTCGACCGCCTGACGGGTATTTGTCCCGTGTACGGAGTCAGCGGGAACCATGAGGCGTGTTCGACTTACGACTTTTTTGCAGAGGCATTCACCGCGCACTGCGGCATCTGGCTGGACGACGCTTATGACACGATCCTTCGCAACGGGGAGACGATCCGCATCGCCGGCGTCCGCGACAGACCTTTCATCGAAGAGGAGACTGCGGAGAGCGCAGCGAAGCTGAGGGAGAATCTCGATCCCGCCGTATACTCGGTAACGCTGTGCCACCGTCCGGAGGTTTTTCCGTTCATCAAGGATTCCGGGACGGACCTCGTTCTGTCCGGGCATCACCACGGAGGACTGGTCCGCCTGCCGTTCGTCGGAGGGGTATTCTCGCACCGAGGGAAACTGTTCCCGGAATACGACCGCGGACGGTATGACGCCGGCCCCGCGACGCTGATCGTCAGCGCCGGGTGCGACGACGGCAGCAAACTGCCGCGCGTTAATAATCCCCCGGAGATACTGCTGGTGACGCTGAGAAAAGACACAACCGCGTGAAAGAAGAACGGGCGCATACGGCGCTCGTTCTTGCTGCAGATTGCGTGTTTTTTCGGAAAAGATCGCAAATCGTTATTCAGGCAATCGCTGTCACGGTCAAAGAGACCGACCGGCGGTCTTTATTCTTTTTTTGCCGATGCCAGTTTCCACAGCTCATCGTACTTTTCTTTGATCCCGGGACCCTCTGCGGCATACCAAGACGCGACGTCGGTTGATTTTGTGTCGAGAAAATGCTTGTAGTATGCCGAAATGGTTCTCAGTTTGCCGGAAGGGTCGGTGTTGTAGGAGATGTCATATACCGCGCTGCTGCGCATCATGCGATAGATATCCACGGATTCTTTGTCGCGCAGGATTTTCCCCTCAATATAAGCGCTGATGAAAGCTTCGATCACAAGTTCGTGCGAGGCGATCGAGGTTGCTTCAATAATCGCGCCGGTTCGTGCGGGATCGGACAGACTGACGGGGAGACCCATGAATCCGCCTGTTGTAGTAGTGTAGTACGGCTGGTCTTCCGTCAGTTTCGGATAGGGAACGTAGCCGAAATCAACGTCATAATCGCGGAGAAGCACCGGATCGGAACTGTACGGCGCGAACAGTGCCCGCCCTTCATTGAAGACGTTGTAATGGGCATTTCCCTGTGTCGTATCGAAGCACGCCTTTTCCTGCAACAGACCGACCACCTTTTCAACCAGCGTTACGATTCTCTCGGAATAGATGTTGATTTCGTATCCGTCCGGACCGACTGTGACCTCGGGACCGCCGGTGTTTCGGAAAAAGAGGTTTGTGTGTGGAGCATTTGTGGCAAACCCAAAGCAGTCGGCATCGTCCGCTTCACCGTTTCCGTTGAGATCCTTGTAGCACTTCCGGATGTCTGCGAGCATCTTGTCGAAGGTAAAGGTTCCGGAGAGAACGTCATCATAGACGGACTTGAGCCCGTTGTCTTCCGCCAGCTGTTTGTTGTAGAGAAAACGAAAATGTTGCTGTACGGTAAAGGTCATATCGGAAACACCGAAGAACTGTGTCCCCGCCACACTGAATGCTTCGTTCGCGCTTTGATTGTACCAGTCCGCTTCCAGATCGACGAGGGGAAGATCATTCCAGTCGAACAAAAGATGTTCCGTCATATAGGTCGCCCCGTTCAGATCCGTCCAAAAGAGCGCCATATCATATTCTTCGTCGCCTGCATAAATCGAGTTCTTGAACAGAGTTTCATAAGCCGGATCCCGTATCATGGAGAAAGATACGTTCAGAAGTTCGGAGACCTTGGCGTTACGGTCAAAAGCCGCATCGTTCAAAACCTCTCCGTTTGATTCCGCTACGTCGATATACGGGTTCCATCCGTTTGCTTCCGTACCGTAATAGCAAAACCGAAATCTGTATCCTTCGTAGTCCAGTCCTTCCAATCTGTCATACGGATCTGCGGAGGCGGCTTCCGTTATTGCGGAGGAAGCGCCCTGTTCGGTAACTTCCTTGTTTCCGGCTTCCTGCTTTCCGACGGAGGAACAACCCGAAAGAATCAAAACGGCAGTCAGAAAAGCAACCGGAAAAGAGATTCGTTTTTTCATGACATGATCTCCTTTGTCCTTCATCAAATACCTATTATACCTGTTTCGACTGTTTTTTCAATAATAGAAGTTATCCTCTTTTCGCGAAAAAGTTCCAAATCGGTACTTTCTCGTTGAAATACGGAGGAAACATGATATAATGACAACAGAAGGAGTCTCAAAAACCATCCCGGAATGAAGGGAGAGATCGGATCTTATGGAATCGATCCGTATGTGCTGTATACGAATCAACAATCTTTCCGTGAGCGTGCTTTTTCCGGAACGAAAAAAGGAAGCGGAAATGGGGACTATGTATCACAACCACATGTACGCGGAGATGCTGTTCTGTGCGCAGGGAAGTTTGATTATTCACACGGAAGAACAGGAGTTCACGATAGGGGAGGGAGAGATGGTCCTGATCCCGCGCACAGTCCGGCATTATTCCAAAACCGCTTTTCCGGGGACAGTCGTGAAGGTCTATGGAATGGTCGCGGAGCGATGCGACTGCAGAAATGCGGCAGATGTTTTCGGATTGCTTTCGCCTATTTTTTCGGGCAGTGTCGTCCGCGTTTTCCCGAAATCATATTTATCACCGGAGTTGTTAGATCAATGCAAAGAAAAACCGGATGACCCGAGCAACTGTTTTATCGTCTCCCGCTTTCTGGAAGGTTTGCAGGCCGGCTCTAAAGTAGATTGCCATGCACCGATGCCGACGGGGAACGAACTGCTTCCGGAAAGGGAGATCAAACGTCTCGTGTATTTGCGGGAACTCATCAACAGTGAATACTACACCGATCTTTCGCTGCACAGGGTCGCGTCGGAGCTGTATCTCAGCGAGCAGTATGCGGCGAGGATCATCCGAAAGCATTACGGAACGTCCCTGACGAAACTTGTGTTTGCCAAAAGGATGGAAGCTGCGGCGAAGCTTCTGATGACCACTGACGATTCTGCGGATGTGATCAGTCAGAAGGTCGGGTTTCGTTCAAAATCCGGCTTTTACAGACAGTTTCGAGCACACTTCGGCGTAACTCCCGCTATGTATCGCCGACTGGCGCGCGAGCAAAGCACGGAGAAAGAGAGGGTGTAGCGTTGTTCCCCTCTTGCTTTTTCCGTGTGACGAGATAGAATGGCGAGCAATCTTAACGAACGGGAGGATACCATGAAA
>JAGAFM010000152.1 GCA_017612655.1 Clostridia bacterium
AAACGACGCCGGGATCATCGGGGCTGCCGTTCTGGGACGGTAACGTTCCCCGGAAGAAAAACCAAGGGGCTGGCAGCACCCGTTCGCTTCGTTCTCCCGGTTTAGCACCCTGTCAGATTTCTATTCTCATCAGGAATGACGGCAGCCATGCGCCTCCCGGCGCACGGCTGTTTTCTTTCCAGTCCTATTTACAGAGGTATCATCATGTCAACCATTGCAGAAAATCAGGATGCGATTCTGAAACTATTGAAAGAATCCTTTGCGGGAAGAGTCGGATTTCCCTGGAAGGAACCCGAAGACAAGTACTTGCACGGAATAAGGGTGGCGAAACTCGGACTGCACCTGCGGGATATCATCTATCCGAATCAAAAGGATATCCTCTGCGAAGACACCTTCGTCGTGGCATCCTATTTCCACGACATCTGCAACGGTCAGGACAACCACGAAACGGCTGGAGCGGATTACGCGGTCAAGCTCCTCGCCCCATACTGTTCGAAGCAGGAACTGAGTGAAGTGCACAGGCTGATCGCTCGACACGACTCCAGAGTCGAAAAGAATAAAAGCATCCTGCCGGAAGACTTGAAGCTCCTTCAGGATGCAGATATTCTTGATCATATCGGAAGTTACAGCATATGGGCTACATTCAGCGAATTCGCCTACCATCACAAGACACCGTACGATTACGCGATACAGTTCACGGACGGCACTTTTGACCGATTTGCAGAGCGATTCCGCAAAAAAATCAACTATCCGGAGTCTCTCGCAATCTACGAAGAAAAAATCAGTTTTGAAATCGAGTTTGCCGAGAGGATGCTCCGGGAACTGAACGGTCAACCGCGGTGACAGAACGATTCTATGATTTCTCGCTCGGAAAACGGCTCCTTGATCCCGTGGATCAGCTGGTAGTTTTCGTGCCCCTTCCCGCAGAAGAGGAGAACATCCCCTTCCTTTGCCTGCGAGAGCGTATAAATGATTGCCTCCTCGCGATCGACGATCCCCACGTGAGGGCAGCTCCCCTCCGGGAAGCTACTGCAAATGTCCGAAACAATCTGTCCGGGATCTTCGTCATCCGGGTTGTCAGTCGTTACCACGCAGAAGTCTGCCAGCATTCCGGCTGCTTCTGCCAGTTCCCGCCTGCGCTCTTTGGTTCTTCCGCCAACTGATCCAAAGACACAGACGATCCGGGAGGGACGATAACTGCGGACGGTCCTCAGCAGTTCTTCCATGCTTGTCCCGTTGTGCGCATAGTCAATCACGGCAGCACAAAACGGCCAGGCATCAACTGTTTCGAATCTCCCCGGAACTCGGGCCGATTCCAGAGCACTCCGGATGGTCTGGAAGGAAATCCCGTACCATCTAGCAACCGCAGCGGCTCCGAGTGCATTGGAAACGTTGAACAGACCAGGCACACGTAGTGCACAGGCTCCCTGTTCCCTGCCCTGTTCCCGCATGGAGAACCGGATCCCAAGATCGGACTGGTCCTTCCAGGGTTCCATTCCTTCCCCGGCGAGGTTTAAATCCAATTCCCGATCCGAAGAAGAATCCGGAGTTATCATCCCGAAGTACCGGACCCGCTCGCCGGCGGCTTCGGAAAACTCCCTGCAGAACGGGCTGTCCGCATTCAGAAATGAACAGTCGCACATGGAAAAGAGGCGTTTCTTGCAGGCCTTGTAGTGATCAAAGTCGGGATGTTCTCCGTCCCCGATATGATCCCTTGAAAGATTGGTGAAAATCCCGCAGTCGAAAGAAATCCCGTCAACACGGTGATTGAACAAAGCCTGAGAAGATACTTCCATCACGACGTATTCGATCCCCGCATCCGCCATGTTTCGAAATGCATGATGAAGGACGTAGCTCTCCGGGGTCGAATTCACCGTGGGCACCGTTTTCCCGCAGTAAGTGATTCCGGTGGTACCGATCAATCCCGCCTTCTTCCCGGCAGCGTTGAGAATCGCTGTAAGGAAGGAGGCTGTTGTTGTTTTTCCCTTCGTCCCGGTTATTCCGATCAAACGAAGCTCTTTTTGCGGATGATGAAAAAAAGCGTCAGACAGAACGGCAAGCGAGGCGCGCGTATTCTCACAGATGACCTGGACGGCATCCTCAGGGAGGGAAACCTCGTGCTCGACGAAGAAAACTCTGCATCCCCGCTCATATGCGTCGGCCGCAAAGCGGTGTCCGTCCGCATGCGTTCCTGTCAGGCAGACAAACCCGGAAGACGCATCCGCGGTTCTGGAGTCATAGCACAGGGATTGAAGATCGACCTCTCCGACGGTTCCGATGACCGGACCGGGAACAGCAGCTTCGCTGATCAGATCTTTCAGAAGCATCGCATCTCACCTCCCCCGAACAAGGGATCCGCATTATCAGCGGTAATCTTTGCAATAAGTATGATATTTCTGAATATACCGGATCTGCGCCCCGAGAATATAATACCACCGTTTCGGATTCCAGGAAAGATCCTTTGCGTACCAGACCGACCCGAAATCCCTGTTCCGACGGACCAGCTCTTTTGCTTCCGTCACGCACGCATCGTTATGCGTGTATTTCCAGATAACGCCTTTGGGAATGGAGTGCCAAAAGATGGCTTCTTTCACAACCATCGGGCCGTCGATTTCCTGATGGAGAACCCGGTCTTCCACCAGGCATCTGGCCAGATTGGCGCCGGTGGCGCTGACATAGTAGTTGGAGCGTCCCTGTCTCAGGTTGACCTCAAAGGCGCGGAAGGAACCGTCCCGGGAATCGAACTTGATGTCAAAGTTGGCAAATCCCGTATAACCGATCCCCTCAAGGTATGCCCGGAACCGTTCACACAGTTCGGGTTTGTATTCCGTAACGATGGCGGCATGATTGCCCCGTCCTTTCGGCGAATGCTCCTCCAGCAGAACATGTCCAAGGCACATCATCTTCACCTTTTTGTCTTCTCCGCAGTAAGCCGTCAGAACGTACATGTTGGAGTCATTCCCGGGAATCATGTCCTGGAGCAGAATACTGTCAGAGTAACCGGAGCCGAAAATCTCAGACAGGATTTGAGCGGTCCGGTTCGGAGAAGAAGAAACATATACCTTATTCATTCCTTCAAACGGATGTTTCCAGTACTCGATGCTGTTGGCCGGTTTCACGATGATGGGATAGGGGAAACCTGTCCGTTTCTCCGAGAACTGTTCCGGAGAAAGATCCTGTTCCTTCCGGACGACCTGCGTTTTGGGGTACGGTATCCCGTACGTCTCGCAGCTTTCATAGAAGCGCTCTTTGGACTGGAGTACATTCATCAGAGCGATGTCATTGTAGGGAATCAGGAAAAGGCCTTCCAACTCGGAGCGGTTCCTGGCTATCAGATTCGCATATTCGTCGGTACATCCGAGAAGAATCAGGATCCGCCCCTCTCCGGACTCCTCCTCGGCAAAACGCGTCATTTCCCGAACGAATTCTTCATCCAGATTCAGAGAGGGAACCTTATGAAACTTCACGATTCGGGACCCCAGTGTCGCACTGGTTTCATATCGTCCGAACACGTGGGACACAACCCCGTACGCTTCGTGAAAAGCGCGTGCAAGATTGTAACTGTTCAGATCTGCTCCGATCAGAACGGGCTCAAGCGTCTGATTCATGAAGTCGGGGCCTCCTTTTCTTCCAATTCACCGTCCCTGCGGAAAAACACCTCATACCAGACAAGAAAGGTAAACACCGTCCAGACTTTTCTTCCGTTGTTTGCTTTTCCCTGATAATGATCATCCAAAAGCCTGCAGATTTTTTCCACATCGAAAAACTCCGAGGCAAAATCCGATGTAAAGTAGGAACGGACGTGACGATACCACTTTTCCTCACGAAGCCAGTAGCGGATCGGGACAGGGAATCCCGCTTTTTTGCGGGTCGCCCACTCATCCGGCAGACAGCGGTTGGCGGCAAGACGCAGGACATACTTCGTGTCTATGGCGTTAACCTTCCATTCGGCCGGAATTCTCTCCGCCTGTTCGATCACGCATCGGTCCAGATATGGCACCCTCAATTCCAGGGAGTGACACATGCTCATTTTGTCCGCTTTCAGGAGAATATCTCCGGGAAGCCACAAATGAAGGTCCAGAAACTGTTTTTTCGTCAGTTCATCCTTACCCTTGCAGAGTCGATACACTTCGGAAACGATCTCATTCGCCCCTTTCCCTTTGCGGCAGGACGGAGTCAGAATCTGTTTCGCCTCACGATCGGAAAAGACCAGCGCCTGCCCCTTGAAGTAGTATTCCGGCACCCCGGAAGCCCTGAGCAGAAAACTCTTTCCCTTGAATGCGGGGAGCGGTCGAACCAGAAATGCGAGCGAACGTCTGATCCATGCAGGGACCTTTTTCTTGAAGGATCGGACTTCCTTGGTGTCGTTGTACCAGTCATATCCGGCGAACAGCTCATCCGCCCCCTCCCCTGAGAGCACAACGGTCACATGTTTTCGTGCCAGCTCAGCGAGGAAATACAGCGGAACACAGGACGGATTGGACTGCGGCTCATCCATATGATACTGGATCTTTGAGAACTCGCGGAAACTTTCTTCCGGGGTGACAATCTTGGTGTAGTTCCGGATTCCCAGCTTTTCGGAAAGCTCTTTTGCGTAAACGGTTTCATCAAAGAACGGGTCAATCTCCCCGTTTTCCTTCCGATGTTCGAATCCGACCGAAAATGTCTCGTCCGGCATCATCGCTGCGGTGATATAGCTGGAATCCACTCCGCCGGAAAGAAATGCGCCCACCCGAACGTCGCTGATCTCGTGCGCACGCACGGATTCATGGATCACACGGTCTACGTCATCGACAAATTCTTCCAGGGTTTTCGAGTCCTTTTCAAAGACCGCGTCCCAATAGGAATGGATTTCCATCTTTTCTTCCTGCCGAATGTAGTAGTGGGCCGGAGGAAGCTTGCGAACGCCGCGGAAAAAAGTATCCGTTCCCGAGGAATACTGAAAGGTCAGATATGCGGGAAGTGCCTCACGATTCAATTCTTTCCGAAAAGAAACGTGATCCAGGAAAGATTTGATTTCCGATCCGAACAGGAACGTCCCGTCCTCGTTTTCACAGTAATAGTGCGGCTTGATGCCGAAGATATCCCTAGCTCCAAAGAGAAGATCCTTTTTTTCATCATACAGAACGAAGGAGAACATCCCTCTCAGAAGCTTCAGAAGTTCCGTTCCGTATTCCTCATATCCATGGACCAGAACCTCGGTATCCGCGGAGGAAACAAATGTATGACCGGCTTTCAGCAGCTGTGAGCGCAGCTCCTGGAAATTGTAGATTTCCCCGTTGTAGACAACGGTAACCGTGCCGTCTTCATTGGACATCGGCTGGTTGGCGGCTTCGGACAGATCCAGGATAGAAAGCCTGCGAAATCCGAGAGCCACCTTGTTCTTCTGCCAGGTGCCTCCCATATCCGGTCCGCGATGCCGGATCCTTTCCGCCATGCGTTCTATCATCTGTTTCTTTTCTTCGTAGGAATGGACCGCATCGGTAAAACCGACAAATCCGCACATGCTGTTCGTCCGCCTTTCAGATCGGTTTTCTGAAAATCAATACTTGTCGACCGGGTAAAGGATTCTCAGCTGGTTCAGCTTGGACTGATAGGCCGCCTGCTGCTTCTCTGCCAGAAGCTGCTTGGTCAGTTGTTCTCTCGCGTCTCCGAACGAGACCGGCTGAGACTCCTGCTTCCGGTTCAGCCTGATCAGATGATATCCGAATTCGGTTTGAACGGGTTCGGAAATCTCTCCTTCCTGCAGCGCGAAGCAGGCCTCTTCAAATGCGGGAACCATCTGTCCCCGCCCGAATTCGCCCAGAGAGCCGCCCGCTTTTGCGGACGGACAGGTCGAATACTGTCTGGCAGCATCTTCAAACGTGATTTTTTGCGCTCTGATGTCCGACAGAATCTGCTCTGCCTGCTCTTTCGAGCCAACCAGGATGTGGCTGGCGTCGACAAGATCCCCGCTGACCATCTGATCTTTATGCTGTTCGTAATACGCCTTCACGTCATCATCTTTAATCCGGACGGAAGAAATCACCTTGTTGGCGGCATATTCCACCAGCATGTCTTCCTTGACCCGCTGCAGTTCCTCTTTAAAGGCAGGCTCCCTTTCAAGAAGATTTCGCATGGCATCCAGGAGAAGGAGTTCCCGGTTAATCAGCTGGTCCAGAATAGCCTCACGGCCCTTTGCATTGTTGTAAGCCTGTCCTCTCTGCCCCATTCCGGCGAGAAAAGAGGAAACAGCATCCTCGGTAATCGGCTTCCCGTTAACGCTCGCAAGGATTTTTCCGCTCATCTTATGAACCGTCCTTTTCAAGTTATTCCTCTGTATTATACCATAACCGTCGAGCCAAATCAACGAATCCGAAAAAAAAGCATCCCCGGATCGGGGATGCCTGCAGGTTGGACGGGATCTTTATGCGTTTTCCTTTTCAGCTTCCGCAACAGCCTCAGCGGCTTTTTCAACGGTTTCGGAAACTTCCGCAGCTTCCTCGGCAGCGGCTTCAACCGCTTCCGCGACCGCTTCCTCGGCCTTTTCAGCTGTTTCTTCCGCCGCTTCGGTCACTGCTTCCGCAGCCTTTTCTTCCGCCTTTTTCGCCTTGGGAGCCTTTTCCTTTTTCGGAGCGGAGGCCTTGGCGGCTTTCTTGGGCTCTTCGTTGGCGCTTGCTTCATCCGCTACGAGCTTGATAATGGCCATCTCGGCACCGTCTCCGCGGCGCGGTCCCATTTTATAGATGCGCGTATAACCGCCGTCACGGTCGGCATAGCCGGGCGCGATCTGGTCAAACAGCTTCTTCACGACGTCTTCCTTGGTGATAAACGCCATCGCTGCGCGGCGTGCATCAAGGGTGTTTTTCTTTCCGACAGTAATCATTTTTTCTGTCAGAGCTCTGACTTCTTTCGCTCTCGTCAGAGTGGTCTCAATCTGTCCGTTCTCCAGAAGATAGGTAACCATTCCTCTGAGCATCGCGTTTCTATGTGCAGTCGGTCTGCCGAGTTTTCTAGTACCAGGCATTTGAGTGATTCCTCCTTACTTGGGGATCCGGCCGTTCACCGGTTCCTGCAATTCTTATTCGTCTTCCTTCTTCAAACTGACGCCCAGAGAATTCAGTTTCCCGATTACCTCTTCCAGAGATTTCTTTCCGAGATTCCGGACTTTGATCATGTCTTCTTCCGTCATGCTTGTCAGATCTCCAACCGTATTCATTCCGTGACGTTTCAGGCAGTTGAAGCTGCGGACGGATAATTCAAGTTCCTCAATGGTCATCCCAAGGATCTCGCCTTTTTTCGTTTCCTGTCGAGGTTCCATGATCTCTGCACGCTTTGCCTGTTCGGTCAAATCAATAAAGAGATTGAGATGCTCGTTGAGAATCTTGGCGCCGAACGATATCGCCTCCTTGGCGGTCATCGTTCCGTTGGTCAATACTTCAAGGGTCAGTTTGTCATAGTCGGTCGTTGAACCGACGCGGGAGTCTTCCACAGAGTAATTGACGTTGTAAACCGGAGTGTAAATCGAATCGATGTAGATGACTCCGGGAATCTGAACGTCGGAATGAAGCTGCTTGTTCTTTTCCTGAGAAACGTATCCTCTTCCGTGACTGAAAGTCAACTGCATAGAGAAACGGACATCCTCGCTGATGGTACAGATGTGGTGGTCCGGATTCAGGATTTCGATCTCGCCGTCCTGCTTGATATCCCCTGCACGGACTTCGCACGGTCCGTTGACTTCCAGAAGAACGGTCTTGGACTCTTCGCAGAACAGTTTGGCAGTGATTCCCTTCACATTGAGAACGATCTCGCAGACATCCTCTCTCACGCCGGGAATCGTCGAGATTTCATGTAATACGCCTTCGATTTTGATCGAAGTGACGGCTACACCCGGAAGAGAGCTGAGTAAAACTCTGCGAAGAGAGTTGCCGAGCGTCGTTCCAAAACCTCTTTCCAGAGGATTCAGGACAAACCGGCCGCGGGAACCGTCTTCACTCATCGACTCAGTTTCGATAATGGGTGTCTCAATCATAGTGTATTGTCCTCCTGTTCGTATGATCAATCATGCAGATAAACGGGAACTCTCCCTTGCAGGCGATACGCCGCCGGAGCTCCGAAGCACTCGATCTGCATGGACGGGTTTCGAAACACAATCCCCTGGATCGGTTTCGATGGCGGGAGACAATGACTTACTTCGAATACAACTCGACGATCAGGTGTTCCTCGAACGGGAAGTCCACATCATCTCTGGCGGGCTTCGCGGTAATCGTTGCTTTCACGTTTGCCTTGTCCAGATCGATCCATTTCGGAGCAGTGACGCCATCCAGTTTTTCCACGAGTTCCTTGAACTTTACGGAAGAGCGGCTGGAATCCTTCAGTTCAATGGTATCGCCCGGCTTGACAATAATGGAAGGAATGGTAACCTTCTTGCCGTTCAATGTGAAGTGACCGTGGAGAACCAGCTGACGTGCATCATGCCGGTTTTCAGCCATTCCCATCTTGAACACGACATTGTCAAGACGGCATTCGAGAAGAGAGAGAAGGTTTTCGCCGGTCTGACCTTCCAGTCTGTCCGCCTTGTCAAAATACGTTCTGAACTGCTTTTCGGGCACGCCGTAAATTCTCTTTGCCTTCTGCTTCTCGCGAAGCTGCATGCCGTACTC
>JAGAFM010000153.1 GCA_017612655.1 Clostridia bacterium
CCATCACGATTCGGTAATCCCCGGCATCCGCGATCATCAGGAGATCGCTGCCGGCGGCGGAATTCCAGCCGTTATCCTGGAACGTCAAGTCTTCCGGGGACAAAACCCGGGGAATTTGAAGTCCTTCCGGAGCCGGCGGCATTGTACTGACGGCGCCATAGGACAGCATGGCCGTTTCGCTCGGTTCGTATGCGTCGTTTCCTTCAGCCGCAGCGAGAACGTACAGGATCTGTTCCTGCAAGACGTTCCAGTTGCTCTTCAGGACAGCTTCCGACGGGGTGATCAGTCCCCGGACGATCTCTTCCCCGGGGCACATCTGACCGGCTTTCAGCGACAGATAAAACGGGACGCCTCGAAACGCGTCTTCCCCGAGAACGGCGGACGCGGGCACGGAGCCGTCCACGGCGGCCCCGCAATCGGAAAATCCGCCTTCACAGACGACGCGCAGTGAGTCAGGTAGATAAATTGCCGTCAGACGGTAATTGGAACTGAAGGCGTTGTAGCCGACGTACTCCAGACGGGAGCCGAAACGGATTTCCTCCAGTTCGGTCCCCTGCACCGCGTGCGCTCCGACGAAACGGACGGATTCCGGCAGAGTAAAGGCCGTTTCCCCCGTCCGCTCGTAACGGACCAGAAGGGATCCGTCGGAGTTCAGGAGCAGACCGTCCTCCTCCCGGAAGGCCTGATTCGTTTCGGCCAGGACCAGTTCCTCCAGCCCGTCCAGCCCGGCCAGGGCATTCGGCCCGATCGTTTCCACGTTCGTGCCGAGGCGGACGGTCCGGATTTCGGACGCGTTTTCGTTTGAGACAAATGCGAAATCCGAGATTTCTTTCACGGAATCCGGAATGGTCAGATCCTTATCCGTCCCGGTATAGCAGATAAGGACGCCGTTTTCCACCTGAAAACCCGACTCGACGGAAACCTGCGGCGCGGTCTGCCGGGTGACAATCAGGACGGCGGTAAGCACCAGGACCAGACAGGCGGCGGCAGCCGCTATTCGCCGAACCCAGGTTCGTCCCGTTTCGGCGTGTCTTTCCCGGATGCACTCATCCAGATAAGCAGGGTCGGTTTTCCCGACCGCTTCCAAAAATGACAGTTCGTTCACAGAAGGATTCCCTCCTCTTCCAATTTGACTTTCAGTTTCGCGCGCATCCGGGAAAGTCTTGTTTTTGCGCCGGATTCGGTCATTCCCGCACATTTCGCCGCTTCCCGGATGCTTTTTCCCAGATAATACCGCTGGAGAAACAGGACGCGGGAGGATCGGCTCTGTTTGGAAAGGAAGTCGTTGATCACGTCAGCCGCTTTTCCGACTTCTTCGGGATCGGACGGTTCCGCGGGGACGGAAATCAAATCCGTCAGTTCATCGAACACGGCGGACCGTTTCTGTGCGCCGGAATCCCGGAGACGCTTCAGCGCCAGATTCCGCGTGATTCCGCAGAAGTAGGCGCTCAAAAAAGCGGGCTTCTGCGGGGGAATGCTGTTCCACATGCCGAGGTAGCTGTCATTGATGCATTCCTCCGCGTCTCTCGCATCCCCGAGCAGATTGCCTGCGACGGAACGGGCGAGCGCATCGTATTTTTTCCGCAGTTCCCGGAGAGCGGATTCGTCCCGCTTCCAGAAAAGGCTGATAATCTCGGAATCAAGCATAGACCAAAAATCCTTTCCGAATCAGAGTAATCCCCCGACGGATGCGCACTCCAGCTCAAGGGGACGACGGTACCGTTTCACGGAATTAGTACCGAAAAAGAGGAAAAAGTTGCATCAGGCGGCGAAAAAAGGCAGTTGGAGGAGACGGGGATCCGTATGCGCGCCCGGAAGCTGGAGGGAACCATTGACAAAAAGACGGTTTTTCACTATAATGGAACGGGGATGCGCGGGGCGTGGGCGTCGTGCGGCCCGAGAATAGACGGCTGCCCGCCAAAGGAGGAAGAATCCATGACGGAATCGAAAGAAATCGAGTATCGGAATGCCTACTATCAGCCCGGAGAGAATCCGGTTTTCTGCTATCGGACCGGCCTGACCGTATACGAGGAAGTGTTTGCGGACGGGAAACTTACGGTCGGCGGATGGAACGCCGCAGGTTATCCGCTCAATGTCCTCGGATCCGGTGCGACGAGGATGGCACCGGACGCCTTCGCACGGCCGGAGGCCTTTGATCTTCAGATCGGAGGGGCGAGCTGCAGTCAGGAACTCTCTTTTGTCTCCTTTCAGTCGGAAGAGGAGGATGAAACCCATACGCACTGTGTCCTTACACTGAAGAATGAGCGATGCGGGACGGAGATTCTTGTCCACACGCAGCTGGACGGAACGCCTGTGTTCTCCCGCTGGCTCGAGATCCGGAATCTGACGGATGCGCCCGCGGCCGTCGGTGCCCTCGCCGTGATGAGCGGGGGAATCGAGCGGCTGGATCTGGGAAGATATCAGATTGCGAAAGATCCCTCCGAAGTCTACGACCTCGGCTATATGGACAATCCGGAATGGGGTTGCGAAGGAGACTTTTCCTGGCACAGCCTTTCTCCGGACGAACATGCGTTCGGCGGGCGTTATTCCCGCTCAAGGTACCGCTACCCGATGTTCGCTCTCCGCAACAATCTGCGCGGGACGGTTCTGATCGGGCAGCTTGCGTATTCCGCCGGATACCGGTTTTCCTTTGATTATCAGGCGGGACGCTTCCCGCAGAACACAGCCGCACTTTCCTTCCGGGCGGAAATCGATTCATTTGCACCGCTCTACGTCCTTTCACCGGGAGAAACCCTGACTACGCCTGTGTTCCACATCGGAATGGTTCAGGGAGACTACGATGACGCGGTCAACGCCATGCTGGACCATATCCGGCGTTCCGTTCTTACCCTGGAGGAGGCAGACGGATCCGCATGCAAGGTCGGGTCCGGGATGGGACCGGAGCACGACATGCTTCTGGACACCACGAAATCCTTTATCGATCAGATGGCAGCCGCAGGAGCGGAAGTCTTTATCATCGATGCGGGCTGGTACGTCAATCCGGTCGAAGGAACCGCAGGCAAACTCTGGTGGACGAAGGCCGGTCACTGGTATTTCTCTCCGGAGCGGTATCCGAACGGGTTGAAAGAGGTCCTCGACTACGCGAAGAGCAAAGGCCTCGGGCTCGGACTTTGGATGGAAGTGGAGCGGATCGGGACGGAAACCGAACTCTATCGGGAGCATTCGGACTGGTTTACGGTCCATGAAGACGGGAAACGTTCCAGCGGATACCTGGACCTCACCAAACCGGAAGTGCTGGAATGGTGCGAGGCTGAGGCCACCCGCGTGATCCGGGAATACGGCCTGTCCCTGTTCCGGATCGACTACAATGTTTCCGGTGTGGAGTACTTCCACACGGCGGAGAACGGTCCTTTCCGGGAATGCCGCGCGATGCGTCAGGTGGAGGCCTTCTATACCCTCTACCGCAGGCTGAAGAAGAAGTTTCCGGACGTCATTTTCGAAAACTGCGCTGGAGGCGGCGGACGGGCGGACCTCGGAATGGTCGCCAACTTCAACCATTCCTGGGTCACGGACAATCAGATTTCGCCGCGCTCGGTTCTCATCACGAACGGAATGACGATGGCACTGCCGCCGGAGCGGGTGGACCGTCTTGTAGCAGGAATGGGGTGTCACACGATCGGATCACTGGATCTGCACATGCGGAACGCGATGCTGACCCACATGACCCTGAACGGATTCGGACAGAAGGACTGCGAGATGAATCCGAAACTCTTTTCCTTCATCCGCCGCTCGGTGGATCTCTATAAATCCTTTATCCGGCCCTTCCTCCCCACCTGCCGGGTGTTTCACCATACGCCGGACACGCAGGAGGCGCTTCGAAGGGGATTCTGCATTCTGGAAGACGCGGCGCGCGACGGAAGCCGAGGCGCGATCGGGATCTTTTCCATGCCGGACGCGCAGGACAGCAGGGTCACAGTGGTCCCGAAGGGCGTCAGGGCGGATCTGGATTACCGCATCGTTTTCGACAATACCGGAGCGGAGCGGACGGTTTCCGGCTACGAACTGCTTCGGGACGGGATTCCGGTTTCTGTGCCCGCCTCCCTTTCCAGCGAACTGGTGCTGTACGAATCGGTCTGAGAATCGGCGGCAGGACGTTTTCGCGGCCCCCGGGTTTTTTCGGAAGCGCCCCCTGATCGGGGGACTTCCGGCGATCCGGGGGCCGGTTTTCGCGTCGCCTTTCTTCTTTTTCCGCTTAAAACGATTTTTTTGCTGAGGCATCTTGACACGCCTTGGATCCTGTGCTATAATCTCCGGGTGCAAGTGCCGGGCACCGATATGGCGGAATAGCTCAGCTGGCTAGAGCAATCGGTTCATACCCGATAGGTCGTGGGTTCAAGTCCAACTTCCGCTACGGCCCGTTGGTCAAGTGGTTAAGACACCGCCCTTTCACGGCGGTAGCAGCAGTTCAATTCTGCTACGGGTCACTGCAAAAAAGCCGAGTCTTTTTTTGAAGACTCGGCTTTTTTGTCGTCATTTCAGAAAACAAACCGGAGCGCCTTGGGAATGACCCGGACCGCTGCTTCCGTTGCTTCCAGTACTTCCCCGTCGATACAGATGTGAGTGATGCCGGAAATATGGAGCGATTTTGCACGGATGAGGGAGATGCAGTCCCGGAATTTCGGATGAACCGCCGGAACGCCGTCTTCCAGTATAATGTGATTCCCCTTCTTATAGTCCCCGACCATCTGCAGAAACCGGAAGCGGGAGATTTTCCGAACCTGAAGCAGTTCCATGATGCCGTCGTCAGTGAACGCCGTCGGGTTGGCGCGGAATCCGCCCCCGTAGAAACTCCCGTTCCCGATCGCGGTCAGCAGGAACACGCCCTCGGATTTCCCTTCCTGACCGTTTTCATCTTCATAAGTGACCGAGATCCGGCAGCCCATTTTGCGGAACAGCGTGGCGACGACCGCGCTTGAATAGGCGAGGCTCCCCGAAACGAAGGGGAGTTTTTTTGTTTTGTCCGTCATCACGACGACGTCGCAGTCGAATCCGGTATTCATCAGGTTGACGCAGTACCGGTCGTTGACGGAAAGGACGTCCGTCGGGAAAACGCCGTGTTTCCCTGAGAACGAGCGGACGAAATCGTTTCCGCTTCCGCTCGGGATGACGCAGAGTTCCGCGCGGTCTCCCGCGTTCGCCCGCATCACGCCGGTGACCGCTTCGTTCAGAGTGCCGTCCCCTCCGCTGATGTGAAAGCGCGGGTCCGGCGTGGTTTCGCAGACCGACATGACGTACCGGGTGCAGTCTCCGACGCCGGTGGTCAGATAAGGGGTTATTCCCTCCGGAATGGCGTTTTTCCTGCTTTTTTCGCTGCCTGCGACGGGATTCAGAATGAAAAAGTCTTTCATCGCTCTTTTCTCTTTCTGTGATTTGACGGATTTGCCGGATTAAGGGGTGCCGTTTAAGTAGAGGCTTGTTCCGGGGAGAAGGAACCGGTCGAGCCGAAACCGCCCGATCCGCGTTCCGTGGGATTTAGGGTTTCCCCCTCTCCGATTTCCCGGAGGTCCGCACGGAGGACGGGAACGAAGACCAGCTGCGCAAACCGTTCCCCGGGACGGAGCGTATAGGGTTCCGATCCTGAGTTTGCCAGAGAAACCATGACCTCTCCCCGGTAGTCCGCGTCGACGACGCCTACCGCGTTCGAGGGGGCCAGCCCCAGTTTATGAGCGAGACCGCTCCGGGCAAAAATCAACCCGGCGACATCATTGCGCTCCGGTGCCATGGCGAAGCCGCAGGGGATGCGCGTCCTGGTGCCCGGAAGCAGGGTAACCGGTTCTTCCAGAGCGGCAAACAGATCCATCCCGGCTGCCTCTTCCGAGGCATAGGCGGGAAGGACGGCGCTTGGACGGAGACGCTGAAGAGAAACGGAAAAATGATTCATGAGGGGAACCCCTTTCGTTGAGTTCGTGCTGAGATTCGGCTGAATCAGCCGGCATCGATTTTTGTCTCGCTGTCCTCCCCATTCCTTGGCACATCTTCCTCAAAAAGCGTTTCCGTAATGATTGCCTCATATTCCGTACGTTCCGACGATGCCTGGGAGAGCAGGACACGAGTGTCGGTGACAGCGGTCAGGGAGGAGATGATACAGGTGTTTTCAAACACCCGGGCCCAGTTTTGGGACAGAGACAGTTCCGAAGAGTCCAGGTTCAGACGATAAATGCAGTAAAAATCTTCAAAATAGACGGAAAGGCGACTGGGGGAAAGAGGAAACACCGCGGTCGCACGACCGCGACCGATGTCGTACAGCCCCCCCATGTTCACCGGGATGACATACCCGTCGCTCAGTCGGAAAAACCAGAGGTCATCTCCGCTTCCGAATACCGCGAATTCCGTTCCCCAGACGGCGGAGGAATCATAAACGGTTCCGTCCTCGTTTGGATACCCGTTCTCTCCGGGCGGAGAGAGGGCAGGGACCGCAGCATAGCCCGGGGCGGCCAGATACCGGGCTCCACTGACGTTATACACAACGAGAAGCGAAGAACCGGAACGGGCAATCCATGCGGAGGAAACGGAAGGTACGGAAGGAGCGATCACCCAGGGAGCCGCCTGTTCCGGCGTGATCAGAAGGAGAGACACTCCGGAGTCCGACGATTCCGAAAAGAGCAGCGTATTCTCGTAGGAGTCCCACAGGACGTCCGCTTTCACGGAAATACAGGTGCTATCCGACTCGGAACAGAGGAAGAGACAGGAACCGCGCAGGATCACGGCGGAATTCAGAAAAGAGCCTTCTTCGACACGGATTTGAGTACCCGAAGAATCCGTTTGTTCCGCGGAAAAGAACACGTCAGCGCCGTCTAGGGAAACGCAGCGGACGTCTGCGAAATCCTCCCCGATCCGAATCCTGACGGAATCCACGGGCAGTTCGCGATAGGAATCGCTCTGCTCCGAATAGACGAATGCAACAGGTTCGTCCTTGGGACTGAGGACGTAGGGATTGTCTCCCTCCCGGGGGATCGGGTAGCCAAGCAGGATCCCTGATGAAACGCGATAATCGAACCCTCCCGCGGGGAGGGTTCTGGTTCGGAAGATGCAGCCCGAGAGAAGGAAAAGCAGCGAAAAGAACAAAATCACAACTCGGAGCATGGGGGCACGATAGCGCATAGATACCTCCGAAGGAGAGAAAGAAAGCAGTTTATCGGATTCTTCGAAACGAAGAAAACGGGGCGGACAGGTCACTTCCGGGATCGGCCCGATAGCGTCGGATAACATCTTCCGCCTGGAGACGGGATTCGGTGACAAACAGATGGAGCGTAAAGCCGATGCCATGAACGGGACGGTCCGCGGACCAGACCGGAACGCTGTTCCAGACGAGATTCCGGTGCGGAAAGCACCGGGTGACCGGAAAGGCCGTCTTTCTCCGGTCGATCAGGAAGGAGACAGGTCTGGATTCGCAGCGCCGGCATTCCACCGCACCGTCTTTTCGGAGAATACAGCGCTGGAGCGTCATGAGCGGAATGCGGCCGTACGTTACGGCGCCGAGCGGGATGTCTGCCCGCAGAGCCCTCAGTTGGGCAAGGGACAATTCCGGAGAAAGGCACAGATCCGCAAGCCCCGCACTCTGAAGGACAGCGGCCGTTTCCCGGGTGCAGCAGTTCATGCGGAAATCCCCGTGCAGTTCCCATTCCCCCTCCCGAAGCAGGGCGGCATGGGACGGATGGGACAGCATCGCGTGGCGGATTCCCCGCCCTGCTGCCAGGACGGTCATTTTCCGGATTTCATCCTTTTCGGAATCAAAAATGACGGGAGGAAGCGCGACGGCGTTTACACCCGCCTGCAGCGCGGCTTCCGGATCGGCGCAGAAAGCGTCGATCGGAAGGAAGATCAGACCATAGAAGTCCTTTGCGCTTTCCGGGATCCGTTCGGTGAACCAGAACAGAGCTCTCCTGGGCTGCTGGGAGATCCGCGGAGGTTCAACCCCACTTTTCTCCGCCTCCGGAACGGCCTGGACGGAAAGGGCGCGTTCAGGCTTCTCCGTTCTCCGGAGCAGCGACTGCTCCAGGGAGGAGAGAAGGCTCCTGCGGAGCGCATTCAGCTCGGAGAGGGAAACGAAAAGAGCGGGATCGATCTCGAGGCAGATCCGTTCGGCGCGGAACGGCGTCTCTCCCAGGCGGGAGAGGCATCCCCGGACATCTTCTTCGCGGATTTCGCGGTTTTTCGCGATCTCGGGAACCGATCCGGTTTCCGTGACGGTACAGCCACGGCAGGACGCCGTCATCACGACGGGCGCACCGGAACGGATCCGGCAGGAGAGCGAAGCAGGGAGCGTCCGTTCCGGGTGTCTTCCGGCGGAAACGGCCTTTTCGGCCGCGGCGCTCCGTTCCTTGTCCGACTCCGAGCGGACGCCTAGCATTTCCTTTCCGATTTTTCCGGTGAAATAGCCGTCGGTGAACCCGTTCCGGGAAAACAGATCGGACAGGAAGGCGGTTTCCTCCCGGTCGGCGTTTCTGCCTTCGTCCAGGAGACGCCGGAAAATGCGGGTCACGCCTTCCACATACGCGGGGGTTTTCATCCTTCCCTCGATTTTGAGGGATGCGACCCCGAGTGAGAGCAGTTCCGGAATGTGGCCGGAAAGAGAGAGATCCCGGAGAGAAAGCGGGTATCCTTCGGAGGTCCCGGAATCCCCTTCCCGTTCCGCGATGCGGTAAGGAAGCCGGCAGGGCTGCGCGCATTCGCCGCGGTTGCCGCTTCTTCCCCCGACCATGGAACTGAACAGACAGCCTCCGGACTGGGAAACGCAGATCGCGCCGTGGAGAAACAGTTCGATTTCGATGGGAGATCCGGAGCAGAGCGTTTTGAGGTCCGGGTAGGAGAGTTCTCTCGCAGCCACCATTCTGGAAAAGCCGACTTTCGAAAAAAAGAGGGCTGCGTCCGTGTTGTGGCCTGCGCACTGTGTGCTTGCATGAAGGGGAAAGTCCGGAAAAGTCCTGTGAAGCAGGGAGGCGAGCCCCGGATCCGCACAGATCAGAGCGTCCGCCCCCCACCGGTATAACTGTTCCGCGTAGGAAAGAAGGTCATCCATTTCCCGCTCAAACGGGACGGTATTCAGCGTAATGTTGGAACGCACTCCGTAAAAGGAGCAGCGTCGGATCGCATCTTCCATCTCCCGGTCTGAAAAATTATCGGCGGACATCCGTGCGTTGAAACGGGTTCCGCCGAAATAGACCGCATCGGCTCCCGCCCGGATCGCTGCGTTCAGGGCATCGACCGATCCGGCTGGGGCCAGGAGTTCGGGACGTTTAACGGTATTCATTTCCCTCGGAAGAACTCCTTTTCTGTGCCAGACGTTCGTTTTCCATGTATTGGATTTCCAGATCCAGTTCCATGTTCTCTGTTTTCTGCCGGAGTGCCTCATAGTCGGTGGAAAGCTTTTTGTTTTCGTCAACCAGTTCCAGCAGCAAAAGGAGCGCGGCATTGAGCGTGGAGGAAGAGCGGGAGGATTTTTTGATGGACTCCAAACGGGAGGTTACCTCTGCCGCGAGCTCGGTAACCTTCTCTTTGGAGTATTCCGTGTTGACCGTCATGGCGGTATCTCCGATCATGACCTTGATCCTGTTTTTCATATTCTCCTCCTGCAAGATATCCCCGACCGAAAACCAATCCTGTTGCGGTTGAGGGCCGTGGCTCTTTTCCGCTTCGGACAATAGCCTTATCGATTCCAATCCATGATCATTATACACCGAAATCTGTGGTTTGGAAAGGGGTATTTGAAAGAAAAATGAAAAAACAGAGAAGAAATCAGGGGGTTTTTCCCTATAAACGGGTGTCAGATTGCAAAAGAAAAAGGGGATCGCCGGAAAAAAGGCGGGGAACGAACCGTTTGCCGGGGAGCCGGACAGGGATCGAAAGCCGGTCCGTGGAGTCGGACAATTGTAAATTTTTCATGGTTTCATTGACTTTTTTCGCCTCATGCTGTAAAATTTAGGGATAAAATGGGTGGAGTAGCAGGTTTTGACGGACAGCCCAAAAATCTGCTTTCACCAAAGGTGGTGGAGCAATTTGGCACGCAGCATGACGGCCTACGGCCGCGCGAAAACGCAGCGGGGAGGCAAGGACATTCTGGTTGAGATCCGTTCGGTGAACAACCGCTTCTTTGACTGCTCCGTCCGGATTTCCCGGCTGTACGGATTCCTGGAGGATCGGGTTCGGGGTTTTATTCGCGAACACGGCCCCTCGCGAGGGAAAATCGACGTGCTGGTTTCGATTGAATCCATGGCTTCTTCCGGTACGGAGATCCGGCTTGACGAAGCTTACACGGAGAGCTATCTGCAGGCTCTTTACCGGCTTCGGGACGCCTACGGCCTTCCGGACGACATTTCCGTTATGACCGTTGCCCGCAATCCGTCCGTATTCGCGGAGCGCCGCAGGGAGGAAAACGCGGAGGAGGAATGGGAAGAGATCCGTCCCGCCATAGAAGAAGCGCTGGCCTCTTTCCTTGCGATGAGCGAGGCGGAAGGAGGGCGCCTGATATCGGATCTCGTTGCCAAGAAAGAACACCTGCTTTCTCTGCTTCCTCTCGTCGAGACACAGTCCAAAGAGGATACAGACCGCTATTTCAGCCGCCTGGAGGCCAGACTGACTACGGTTTTGGAGAGCCGAGGCGTTTCGGCGGACCCCGCCAGAATCCTCACGGAATGCGCGGTTTTCGCGGACAAGGTTGCCGTTGACGAGGAAATCGTCCGCTTGCGGAGTCATTTCAGGGCGTTTGACGACATGGTGGTTTCCAGGGAACCGATCGGAAAGAAGCTGGATTTTCTGATTCAGGAGATGAACCGGGAGACGAACACCATCGGTTCAAAGTGCTGCAGCACGGAGATCTCCAAGATCGTCATAGAAATGAAGAACGAGATCGAAAAGATCCGGGAACAGGTTCAGAACATCGAATAACGGGAGGATGACTGTATGCATTTTGTCAATGTCGGACACGGCAACCTGATTGCCGCCTCCAGAATCATTGCGGTAGTCTCCCCGGATTCCGCTCCGATGAAGCGGCTGCTTCAAGACGCGAAGGAAGAAGGACGTATTCTTGATGTTACCGGAGGGAAAAAGACCAGGGCCGTTCTGATCGCGGATACCGGACACGTGATCCTCTGCGATCTTCAAACGGAAACGGTGGCTTCCAGGCTGGGCGGCGCAGATGCCGAATCCGAGCCAGAGCCGAAGGGGGATTCCGATGGCGAATCATAAAATCGGGATACCGTTTGTCATCTCCGGACCGTCCGGTTCGGGAAAAGGCATGATCGTGCGCGAAATCCTGAAGCGGGATTCTGAAAACTACCGGCTGTCTGTATCCGCCACGACCCGGCAGCCCCGCCCCGGAGAACGGGATGGCGTGGAGTACTATTTCATCAGCCGGAAGGAATTTGAAGACAGAATCGCGGCGGGAGAGGTCCTGGAGTATACTGAGTACTGCGGGAATTACTACGGAACTCTGAAATCGGAGGTGGAAAACCTGACCGAGGCCGGGATCAACGTCATTCTGGAGATCGAGATCGTCGGCGGCAACAACGTCCGGCGGATCCGTCCGGATACCCTGCTCTTCTTTGTGATTCCGCCCGACGCGGATACGCTGCGGAAACGCCTCCGCGGCCGGGGAACGGAAAGCGAGGAATCCATTGAAAAGCGGCTGGCCAGGGCGGAAAAAGAGATTCTTTTGGCGAAGGACTACGATTACCTGATCGTCAACGAAACGGATCGGATTGGGGCCGCCGCGGACGAAATCATGCAAATCGTGGAAGCGGAAAAGCACCGGATGCGTTATCATTTTGACCGCGTCGCCCATCTTTTTGATCCGGCGGATCCCGTCGGTGAACAATAAAACAGTAAACAATAAACATCAGATACAGAAAAGGAGTCGTCACCATGATTTACCCGTCCATCGATGAAATTACAAAAGGGGAATATAACCGGTACACTCTTGTTATCGCCGCGGCGAAGTGCGCACGGAAGGTAACGGAAGAAAACCTGGAAAACAAAGATCAGGACAAGGATGTTCCCGCCGAAAAAGCGGTTAAAACCGCAATCAAGCGCCTTTATTCCGGAGAATACGCGATCACCGAGACCCCGGAAGACGTCGACGTCAAGCTTGCGGAAGAAGAGCGCCGCCAGCGGGAAGCGGAAGCGGCAAGAGAAGCGGCTGAGGCCAACACTCTGAAAATCTCCAACTTCGTTCTCGACGAGACGGAAGAGGATGAGAAAGAGGAAGAGGAAGAAGACGAGCTTCGCGAAGAGGAAGAAGAAAGCGAAGAAGAATCGGAACCGGAGGACCCCGAAATCTCAGACAGAGATTACGAATAATCCGGGACAGAGAGGGGAACCGCCTTTATGGGACCAGTATCGCAGGATCGTGCCCCGCGCTACGCCGCCGTGCACATACTGGACATTTCCTATCCTGCGGACAGACCATATACGTATCGGATCGAGCAGAGCGCCGAAGACGAGATCGTCCCAGGCTGCTTCGTTGCGGTCCCGTTCGGCGGAGGAAACCGGGGACGGATCGGTTATGTCAGTAAAGTGTTTTCCGACAGCGAGGAGTCTGTTTCCTCCGAAGCCGTCAAGCCGATCCATTGCCTGATCTCAAGGGAGTTTGTTCTTTCGGAAGACCAACAGGCGCTCTGCACCTTTCTCTGTGAGATGACTTTCTGCACGGTCGGAGACGCCGCGAGAGCGCTGGTCCCTCCCGGGGTTCTGAACCGCCTCGTTGAGAGTTATTCCCTCGGCGGAGATCCGCAGGAAGCGGGTGCCGCGAACAGCAAAACCGCAGAGTCCCTGATCAGGCTCCTGCAGACCGAGTCTGCGATCCGAAAGGATCGGCTGGAACGCCAGTACGGCCTCCGGTGGGTTCGGGAGGCGGATCGTCTGGTCCGTCAGGGCATCCTTACCCGCCGTCTCGAGGTTCGGCCGGACGAGGAGAGGCCGAAGGAAGGATTCGTCTCTCCCAGCCTTCCCGCGGATGTTCTGTCCAGCCTGGCATCCGGAGATGCGGAGACAAGGAAACGCTATTCCTATCGCCGTCGCGCGGAACGTTTCTCGGCGGTTCTTTCTGCCGTTGGTTCCGCTTCCGGCTCGGAACAGTCTTTTTCGGAAATCATGGCGGCTTGCTCCGACCTGGAGCCCTCCGAGGTCAGGGAAGCGATCCGGGAACTGGTGGCGGACGGGTTTCTGACGGTTCGGTACGGGGAGCCTCTTGCCCCGGATGCGGAAAAGACGCTTCAAAAAGAAAGCGCCGAACCGGTCAGGCTGAATCCGGAACAGCAACGGGCATTTGAGGCTCTTCGGGAAATGAGTTCGCGCGAAACCGCTTCTGCGGCACTCCTCTACGGGGTGACCGGGAGCGGAAAGAGTCTCGTGATCCGATCGATCGCGGAATCCGTGATCGCCTCCGGAAGGCAGGTGATTCTGCTTGTCCCGGAGATTGCGCTGACGCCGCAGTCCGTTGCGGTATACTGCAGTTATTTCGGAAACCGGGCCGCTGTTCTGCATTCCGCGCTTTCCGCCGGAGAACGGGCCGATGTTTGGAGAAAGGCGAGAAGCGGTGCCGTCGATCTGGTGATCGGCACGAGGAGCGCCGTTTTTACTCCGTTCGAGCGTCTTGGACTGATCGTCATTGACGAAGAGCAGGAGCACACTTATAAATCTGACCAGTCTCCACGCTATCATGCGAGAGACGTCGCGCGGTTCCGCTGCGCAGCATCCCGCGCCCTTCTGCTTCTGGCTTCCGCCACACCCTCTTTCGAAAGCTACTACAAGGCTGAGAGAGGCGCCTATACTCTGCTCCGCCTGACGGAGCGTTACGGCGGAGCCTCCCTTCCGGACGTTGTCCTGGATGACATTCGGGGGGAGATCACCCGGGACGGGAACGAACCGCTCGGAAAAACACTGTCCAACTATCTGACCGACACGATACAAAAGGGAGAACAGGCGGTGTTTTTCCTGAACAGGCGCGGTTATCACAAGTATCTTTCCTGCCTGTCCTGCCGGCAGACCGTGTTTTGCGAGCACTGCAGCATTCCCATGACGCTTCACAGCGGAAAGGGAGCTCGGAAAGAAGAAACGGACGGCATCCCGGCTGAAACAGGCGGAGTTCTCGTCTGTCACTACTGCGGAGCCCGGAGAAAACCCCCGGCCGTCTGCCCGTCCTGCTCTTCCCCGTATCTTCAGGCATTCGGGTACGGAACGCAGAGGGTGGAAGAGGAACTGGCGGAACGATTTCCCTCTGTACGGACGCTTCGCATGGATCTGGATACGACACAGGGAAAAGATGCCCATGAAAGGATTCTACAGCGCTTTCGGAACCGGGAGGCTGACCTTCTTCTCGGGACGCAAATGGTAACCAAAGGACATGATTTCCCGGATGTGACGCTGGTGGGCGTTATCGCGGCGGACGCTTTGCTCAGCCAGGATGACTTCCGCGCTTCCGAACGGACGTTTGCTCTTCTGACTCAGGTAATCGGAAGGGCGGGAAGGTCCGATCGGAGAGGGGTTGCGGTGATTCAGACCTATCGTCCCGAAAACGAGGTCTTTCGCCTCGCCGCGAAACAGGACTATGAGACGTTCTACCGGAAACACATCGGGTTCCGAAAAGAGATGGTCTATCCTCCGTTCTGCGACATCGTGCTCTTCTCTGCTTCCGGAAAAGAGGAACGGGAGGTGCGGTCCGCTGCGGATCAGCTGGCCGAACGTATTGCCTCCGAAACAGCGGGGGATGGACGCTTTTCGAACATCGGACTGTCGATGTTCGGACCGTTTGAGGCGCCGGTGTACCGTGTCCGGGAACAGTACCGGATGCAGATCATCCTCAAGTGCAGGCTGAACAGCGGAACCAGGACATTTCTTGCTTTTCTGCTGAGAAACGCCTGCAATTCGGGACGAGTCTCGATTGTCCTGGACTGTAACCCCACGAATTTGTGACAGGGAGTGTATGGAAAACCATGGCAAAACGGAACATCTTGCTGAAAGACAATCCTGCGCTCAGAATGATCAGCCGGCCTGTCCGGGAGATCACTCCACGCATCCGGACGCTGCTGGACGATATGACCGAGACGATGCGTGCGGCGGAAGGAGTTGGTCTGGCTGCTCCTCAGGTCGGCGTTTTGCGACGGGTTGTGGTTGTTGAGACCGAGCCCGGAACCGTATATGAGCTGATCAACCCGGAGATTCTCGAAAGCGAGGGAGATCAGTACAACCTGGAAGGATGCCTTTCCGCTCCGGGAGAAATGGGATACACCCACCGGCCGATGAGCGTCCGCGTCCGCGCCATGGACCGCACCGGAGCGATCCGGGATTATTCGGTCTCAGGCTTTACGGCACAGGCTTTCTGCCATGAAATCGACCATCTTGACGGCATACTGTATCTGGACAAGGCGGATATGGTGGAGCCGGAAGAACGATAAACCGGAGAAACTATGAGAATTCTGTTTATGGGGACCCCGGAATTCGGGCGGGATATTCTTCAAGCCCTCCGGGAGGCCGCTTTCCCGCGTGACTGGGAGATTGTCGGCGCGATTTGTCAGCCGGACCGCCCGAAAGGAAGAGGATACCGGATGATTCCGCCTCCGGTCAAGGAATACGCCCTGGCGGAGGGCATCCCGGTGTTCCAGCCGGAAACCCTTCGGGACGAGGCGTTTGCCTCACTGATGCAGGATCTTTCCCCGGACCTGATTGTCGTGGCCGCCTTCGGCAAAATCCTTCCGAAGCCGGTTTTGGAAGCCCCAAAACTGGGCTGCATCAACGTTCACGGCTCCCTCCTTCCCGCATATCGGGGTGCGGCGCCGATTCAGCGGGCAATCATGGACGGATGCTCCGAGACCGGGGTTACCATCATGCATATGGCGGAGGGGCTCGATACCGGCGATATGATTTCGTCTGTACGGATTCCGATCGGCGAGAACGAATCGTTCGGTGAGCTGTCCGATAGAATGGGAAAGGAAGGCGGAGCTCTCCTGATTGCAACACTGGACGATCTGATTGCAGGCAGAGCGAAGAGAATCCCCCAGGATGAGGCTCTCTCCAGCTACGCTGCAAAGATCGAGAAGGACGACTGCAGACTGGATTTCTCCGGCTCTGCGCGCAGTCTTCATAACAGAATTCGGGCGCTTTCCCCTTCCCCGCTTGCCCAGACAACCCTTGCCTCTTCCGACGGGGAGCGATCTCTGAAAATTGTGGCTTCCCGCGTTCAAGCCGAAACCTGCCCGGATGAAGTGCCCGGAACGGTGCTTTCCGCAAACGCAAAAGAAGGCTGCTTTACGGTCGCCTGCCGAACAGGGGTCCTTGCGGTGACCGAACTGATTCCGGAAGGAAAAGGGAAGATGTCAGCATCCGATTTTATCCGGGGCAGAAAAATTGCTCCGGGAGACAGGCTTGGCTGACCCCGTTGTTTCACGTGAAACAATTTGGAGGGCGCACCGATTCAATCCGGAAGAAAGGAAACGGACCGCGTGACAGCTAGAGAGGCGGCGTTCGTATCGCTGCAGAAATATGAAACCAGCGGAAAATACGTGAATATTGAAGCGGACACCGCCATTCGCCGAAACCGGCTGGAAGGGCCGGACCGCGCCCTTTACACCGCTCTGTTCTACGGGACGGTGGAGAGGAAAATCACCCTGGATTACCGGATTGCGCAGCTTTCCTCCCGCCCGATCGACGAAATCGACCGCAATGTGAGAATAATACTCCGCATGAGTCTTTACCAGCTGATCTGGATGGACCGGATCCCTGCGTACGCCGTGCTTCAGGAGGCCGGCGATTTGTGCAGGAGATTTGCGGCGGACAGTGCGGTTGCGTTTGTCAACGGAATTCTTCGGGAATGGGAACGCAGGAAAGAGGCGCTTCCCCTTCCGGACGAGAAAACGGATTACATACGGTTTCTTTCGGTTTCCTATTCTTATCCGGAATGGATCTGCTCTCTTTGGTCTGAAGCCTACGGAAAAGCCAAAACCAAGAGGATTTTTGAGGCCTTTGACCAGTCTCCTCCCCTGACGCTTCGTGTGAACACGATGAAGGGGACGAAGGAGGATCTGCTGAAAAGGCTGCACGATCGGTCAGTCGGTGCGGGTCCCACCCTGTTTACACAGGACGGAATCCGGCTGACCTCTCATCTTCCGCCTGAAGCGGTTCCCGGGTTTGAAGAAGGCTGTTTTTTCGTTCAGGACGAGGCGTCTCAGCTTGCGGTAGAACTGCTGGACCCCGCGGAAGGCGAACGCGTCCTGGATGCCTGCGCCTGCCCGGGCGGGAAGAGCTTTTCAGCGGCCATGCGGATGCGGAACCGCGGATCCGTTA
Source organism: Clostridia bacterium (assembly GCA_017612655.1). Lineage (GTDB taxonomy): Bacteria > Bacillota > Clostridia > Oscillospirales > CAG-272 > RGIG3925. Next base: position 17,296 of record JAGAFM010000153.1, read on the forward strand.
CCTGCTTCGATCTTCATGCCAACAAACTCAGCCTGATTCTCTCCGGTGCTGAGCGGCTCGGCCTTTCCATTCTGGACGTCAGAGAGCAGGATGGAACCGTCTTCGATTCCACGCTGGAGCGTTCCTTTGACCGTGTGCTCTGCGATGTCCCCTGCTCAGGCCTCGGCGTATTGTCCAAAAAGCCTGATATCCGGTACAAGCGGGAGGATGAGATTCAGCGTCTTCCTGCGATTCAGCGGGCCATTCTTTCCGTCAATGCCCGGTATGTCCGTCCGGGCGGAACGCTTCTGTATTCCACCTGCACCTTGCACCGGAAGGAAAACGAGGAGAATATCATCGACTTTTTGTCGGAACACCCCGACTTTGAGCCGGTTCCGATAGAAATTCCCCGAAAGGGCATCCGGAAAGAGGACGGAATGCTGACTCTGTTTCCGGATGATTTTCCGGGTCTGGACGGTTTTTTCGTGGCCAAAATGCGCAGAATCCGGTAATTTGCTCTGTCCGGACTGCTTCTGCGGTCCGCGAGAAGGAGAACTACGATGGCAACTGCCTCTCAGCCCGTGCGGCCTGATCTGCTCTCGATGTTTCCCGAGGAACTGCTTCGGTATGTCAGGGAGGAACTGCAGGAACCGGGATATCGGGCAAAACAGATTTTTACCGCGCTGCAGCGGGGCTGCCTCCCGTCCGAGATGTCGACACTCCCGCTTTCGCTGCGGGACCGTCTGGAGAAACAGACGACGACGCCGTTCCCTCTAATCGAACAGCGCTACCAGTCCCGTTTTGACGGAACGGTGAAATATCTCTGGACACTTCAGGACGGTGAAAACGTCGAGTCCGTTTTTATGCGGTATCGGCACGGGAATACCCTCTGCGTTTCCACGCAGGCGGGGTGCCGTATGGGCTGCGCCTTCTGCGCCTCCACGCTCGGAGGCAGAGTTCGTGATCTGGAGGCGTCGGAAATCCTCGGGCAGGTCATCATGGCCCAGAAGGATCTGTATCAGACCGAAGGAGAAAATCCGAACAATCGGATCTCAGGTATCGTTCTGATGGGGATCGGAGAGCCTTTGGACAACTACGAGAACGTAATTCGGTTTCTCCGTCTGGTAAACAATCCCGACGGTCTTAACATCGGATATCGTCATATTTCCCTTTCCACCTGCGGTCTGGTCGACGGGATCCTTCGCCTCTCGGACGAAGATCTTCCCATCACCCTTTCTGTTTCCCTGCACGCTTCCTCGGATGAACTGCGTTCCGAAATCATGCCGGTGAACAGAAAATGGGGCATTTCTTCCCTGCTTCAGGCGTCCCGTGCGTATTTTGAAAAGACCGGCAGGCGGGTTTCCTTTGAGTACGCGCTCATCGCAGGAAAAAACGACACCAAAGAAGAAGCAGATCGCCTTTGCGCAGTTCTGCGGCGGGAGCTGGGAACTGCCATGCCGATTCACGTGAACCTGATCCCTGTCAATCCGATTCGGGAAAGCAGTTTTTCCGCAACGGATCTCGTCCAAACGGAACGGTTTGCAGCCGCTCTGAAGGAACACGGGATCAATGCAACGGTCCGGAGAACGCTGGGCGCCGACATCAATGCATCCTGCGGCCAGTTGAGGAACCGGATCCATCAAGAGAAGGTCGTTTCCCCGAACTCCATGGGAGACGGCAGACCGGAGCATTACCGAAAGGAGTCATCTGAATGAAGATTTTCGGCAGTACAGACATCGGAAAACGACGGAGAAAAAACGAAGACTGTTTCGCTGTCAAAGAGTACGGAGGGGTTTCCCTCGTCGTGGTCTGTGACGGTATGGGCGGGGCGAACGGCGGTACGGTCGCCAGTTCCGTGGCGGTGGAGCAGTTTACGGAATCCGTTGACGCCGCCTTCAGACGCGGAGCCCAGCTTCTGACGGAGGGTGATTGTGCCTCTCTGCTTGCTCATGCGGCCGCCGCTGCAAACGGGGCGGTTTACCGAAAGGCCGCCAAAGACGAAACGCTCCAGGGAATGGGAACCACCCTGGTGGCGGCTCTCTTCACGGAACGGACCATGTATGTCGCAAACGTCGGAGACAGCAGGCTTTATCTGATGTCGCAGGGACGGCTCCGTCAAATTACCAGAGATCACTCACTTGTCCAGTATATGATCGATTCAGGCAAGCTGACCCCCGAAGAGGCAAAGGACTATCCGAACCGGAACATCATAACAAGGGCAATCGGAATCGAGCGGATCGTTGACGTGGATATACTCTCCGTCGAACTGTTTCCCCCGGAAGATTCTCTGATTCTTTTATGCTCGGACGGCCTGAGCAGCTACGTCAGCGACGAAACCATAGAAACCATTCTCCAGGACGGTCTTCGGACGGAACCTTTTGACGGAGATTCCACGGTCGGAGCCCTGATTGACGCGGCTAATGATGCCGGAGGGATGGACAACGTGACTGCGGTTCTGATTCGTCCGGAATGGGACGGGAGTTCGGAAAAAGCAGCAGCGAATCTCCAGGCCCAGGAAAACCACGCACCACCTTTGACGGATGTGTAACGTTACACACCTTGAGTTGAAACGCCAGAACGGAGAAGGAACACCCTCTCATCAGAGAATGGTGAATTAGGAGTCAAATGGATAACTTTGATAAATATATCGGTCAGGTTCTGGACCGGCGATATCTTCTGAAAAAAATAGTCGGAATGGGCGGAATGGCGGTCGTTTTCGAAGCGTACGACCAGCTGATGAACCGGACGGTCGCTGTAAAACTGCTGCGGGACGAGATTAACAATGACGAACAGTCCGTCAAACGGTTCATTAACGAATCCCGGGCCGTTTCCATGCTGAACCACAGCAATATCGTGAACATCTACGATGTTTCCGTCAGGGACGATCTGAAATACATCGTGATGGAGTACATTCACGGGATTCCGCTGAAGAGCTATATGTCTCACAAGGGCGTAATCGCGTGGAAAGAAGCGCTTGCCTATACCGAACAGATCCTGCGCGCCCTGTCCCATGCCCATTCGAAGGGGATTATCCACCGCGACATCAAGCCCCAGAATATTCTCCTCCTGAAGAACGGAGTCATTAAGGTCGCGGATTTCGGAATCGCGAAACTCCCGAACACGGAGACCGTTACGATGACGGACAAAGCCATCGGAACCGTCTATTACATCTCTCCGGAGCAGGCGAGCGGAAAGCCGATTGACTGCCGGAGCGACCTTTATTCGCTCGGGGCGATGCTCTATGAGATGATTACGGGACAGCTTCCGTTCTATGCGGACAGTCCGGTTTCGGTCGCCCTGATGCAGGTGAAAGATGAACCGATTCCCCCGACGGAACTGAATCCCTCTCTGCCCCGGGGGCTGGAACAGATTATCCAGCGCGCCATGGAAAAGAACCCGGAGGAGCGGTATCAGTCTGCGGAAGACATGCTGCAGGCGGTTCAGACGCTGCGGGCTCATCCGGACAAGATCTTTCCTCCCTACAAGCAGACAAAGGAGACGCCGTCCGGGTCAAAAGGAACGAAAGACGGACAGCAGGGCGAGGGAAACACCGGGCGGAGCGGAAGAAAAACAGGCAGATGGAGAGGCGGACACGCTATGCTTCCCGTCATCGCCGGAATAGCCGTTGCCTTTGTTATCGCGGGCGGCGCCGCGATGTTCTACCTGATGACGAGACTGATTGAGGCAGAGCAGGAATCGGATTATGCAACCATAAAGATCGACAGCTTTGTCGGGATGAGCTATACGGATTCCATTTCCGACCGGATGGAAAACGGGATCTACTATGAGATCGAGACCGATGCGGTTTACGACGCGAACGTTCCGGCAGGGACCGTGATTTCTCAGGATCCTTCCGCGGGAGAGACCCGGAAGGTCAGCCTGCAGAACGGACAGATGTGCAAAGTGCTTCTGACCATTTCAAAGGGGGCGGAAACCTTTGTTCTTCCGGATCTTACCATCCGTGAATACCGGGAGGTAAAACTCCTTCTGGAGCGGATGGGAATGAAGTGCGAAATCATTGAGGACTACAATGACACCATCCTGGAAGGGTATGTGGTTTCCACGGAACCTGCGGCGTCCGAAACCGTAACCTCGGGGGATACCATACGGCTTTATGTGTCCAAGGGACAGATGATCACCTATGTTGAGGTCCCGGACTGCCTAGGAAAATCCCGTGAGGAAGCGATCAATCTGCTGATTTCGGCGGATCTGGCCCTTGGCAAGGTCAATTACGTGAAATCGGACCGGGAAATGGGAATCGTTCTGGCGCAATCCAAGCCCCAGGGCACCTCGGTTCCCCGTTCCTCCACCAAAATCGATCTGACCGTGTCAGGCGGACCGACTTACGGCGAAGAAACCGATACCGATACAGGAGAAGAGACCGACACGGTGCAGCTCCCCGAGACGGAGGCAAACGGCTCATGACCGTTTCCGCAAGGGAGGGAAGGCTGATTTCCGGCATCGGCGGAAGATATCAGGTTCGTTTTCCCTCCGGGGAAACGGTGTTCTGCCCGGCGCGCGGGGTCTTCAGGCATGCGGGCATTACCCCTGTGGTCGGAGACCGGGTCCTGATTCGGCTGGACGGGGAATCCCCCGAGGCGGCAATGATTACGGAGATCCTGCCGCGGGACAACGTGCTGATCCGCCCGCCTGTTGCGAACGTCTCTCTCATGGTCGTTCTGACGGCGGTTCGCGACCCGGAGCCTTCGCTCCTGCTGCTTGACGAGATCCTTTCCGTCCTGGAAAATGCGAGCATTCCTTCCGCAATTGCCGTGACCAAAGCGGATCTTGACCGTGTTCGGGCGGAGAAACTGAAAACCAAATATCAAAAGTGCGGGTATCCGGTGTATGTTACCAGCGACCGCGGAGACTCGGAGGAATCTCAGCTTCATGATGAGGCGCTCCGTGTTCTGAAAGCGGGAGGGACGGTTGCTCTGTGCGGGGTTTCAGGGGTAGGAAAATCCTCTCTGTGCAACCGTTTGTTTCCGGGACTGGACCTGGAAACGGGCGAATTGAGCCGCAGGATTGCCCGCGGACGTCATACGACCCGGGCGGTTTCTCTGTATCCGTTTGAAAGTGGATACCTTACGGACACCCCGGGCTTTTCCTCGCTTGATTTTGAACACTTTGACTTTTTTGATCTGGCGGAGCTCCCCTCTTCATTCCGGGAGTTTGAACCGCTCCTCGGGAACTGCAGATACAAAAAATGCACCCATACACGGGAAGAGGGGTGCGCAATTCTTTCCGCTGTGGCGGAAAAACGGATTCCGCGTTCCCGTCATGACAGCTATTTGACCTTGTACGGGATTCTCAAGAAAAAGCCCGTCTGGGAAAAAAACGAACGGTAACATGGTCTGTCTGCCGGCCGGTGAACGGGCGGCTTCAGACGGAAAGGCACGGATTATCAGAATGCAGGACCAGTCCCATATCAGAAATTTCAGCATTATTGCGCATATCGATCACGGAAAATCGACACTCGCGGACCGTATCCTGGAGAGGACGCACGCGGTTGCCGAACGCGATCTGGACAATCAGATGCTGGACAATATGGACATCGAACGGGAAAGGGGCATTACTATCAAGGCCCGTGCGGTCCATCTTACCTACCGTGCCCAGAACGGGGAAGAATACTATTTCAATCTGATCGATACCCCTGGACACGTGGATTTCAACTATGAAGTGTCCCGCTCCCTGAAAGCCTGTGAAGGCGCGATTCTGATCGTCGACGCCACGCAGGGAGTAGAGGCCCAGACCCTCGGCAATGCCTACCTCGCAATTGACAACAATCTGGAGGTTCTCCCCGTAATCAACAAGATCGATCTTCCGTCCGCCGATGTCCCGAAAACGCAGTCGGAAATCGAGGATATCATTGGGATCCCCGCTGAGGGGTGTCCCGCCGTGTCCGCCAAAACGGGAAAGAACATCGATGAGGTTTTGGAGCACATTGTGTCCGATATCCCGGCTCCGTCCGGAGATCCGGATGCCCCGCTGAAGGCGCTGATCTTTGATTCGTACTATGATCCCTATCTCGGTGTTGTCGTGAATCTGCGCGTATTTGACGGCGTTCTTCGCACCGGAATGCGAATTCGTCTGATGAGTACCGGCGCGGTGTTCGATGTTGTCGGGATCGGGACCATGGAACCGTTCGGACTGAAGGAAACCGGGATTCTGTCCGCGGGAGATGTCGGCTATCTGACGGCTTCCATCAAGAGCGTTTCCGAAACCAGAGTCGGAGACACGGTGACCACGGCGGAAGGGGGCGCGGATCAACCGCTTCCTGGCTTCAAGCAGATTCAGCCGATGGTCTACTCCGGCATTTACCCGGCTGACAGCGCACGTTATCCGGAACTGCGCGAGGCTCTCGAAAAACTGAGGCTGAACGATGCCTCCCTGACGTTTGAGCCGGAAACGTCTGCCGCTCTCGGGTTCGGATTCCGCTGCGGATTCCTGGGCCTGCTCCACATGGAAATCATAGAGGAAAGGCTGGAGAGGGAATTCAACCTGGACCTGATTACGACGGTTCCCAGCGTCATCTATAAAATCCGCTGGAAGAACGGGGACGTCACTTACATCGACAATCCGCAGGAATTCCCTACCCCGGATGCCATGGAGGCGGCCGAGGAACCGATTGTCAAAGCGAACATTATTCTTCCCTCCGAATACATCGGGAGCATCATGCAGCTGTGTCAGGAGCGACGGGGAGAATATCTCGATATGAAATACCTGGAGGGAGACCGGGTGGAACTTCATTACCGGCTTCCCCTCAACGAAATCATCTACGATTTCTTCGATGCCATGAAAAGCCGCTCCCGTGGTTATGCCTCGCTGGATTACGAGCTGCAGGGGTACGAGGAAAGCAAACTGGTCAAACTGGATATCCTTCTGAACGGAGATCTGGTTGACGCCCTTTCGTTTATCGTCTTCTCGGACAATGCATACGAACGGGCTAGAAAAATAGTGGAAAAACTGCGGGACAATATCCCCCGCCAGCTGTTTGAGATTCCTGTGCAGGCGGCTATCTGCGGGAAAATCATTGCAAGAGAAACGGTGCGGGCACTCAGAAAAGACGTGCTGGCCAAGTGTTACGGAGGAGACATTACGCGTAAGAAGAAACTGCTGGAGAAGCAGAAAGAAGGAAAGAAGCGCATGAGGAGATTCGGAACGGTCGAGGTGCCGCCCGAGGCCTTTATGGCGGTTCTGAAACTGAACGATGAGTCGTAACGCGAGCGAGAAAGGATTAGGTATGGCTGAGAACGAACACGGAATGCTTCCCGGAGAAGAGTCCGGCGAACCGGAAACCCTCGAACCGCTGTCTGAAGAGGAAGCTCGGTTGCTCGAAAGCGATCGCGGTATCCAGGAGGCTGTGGATGCGGCATTTGATACTGCTCTCGGCGAAAGTGACTCTTACGAATCCCCTGTCATTCCGGATATTTCCCAGATGATGGACGAGCTTGACAGCACACGCTCTGACGGAGAACCGTCCGCTGAGCCTGCGGAGCGTCTGGAGGCCATGATTCGCGAAATCCCCCTGGATGAAACGGCATTGCCGGAAGATGCAGTTCTGCAGGAGCCCGGGGATCGGCTGGATGCGATGATCCGAGAGATTCCCCTGGACCTGGAACTGCCGGAAGAACCCGCTCCTGCCGCGGCCGAAGATCGTCTGGATGCGATGATCCGAGAGATTCCCCTGGACCCGGAACTGCCGGAAGAACCCGCTCCTGCCGTGGCCGAAGATCGTCTGGATGCGATGATTCGGGAGATTCCTCTGGATTCGGAACTGCCGGACGAATCCGCTTCCGCTGCGGATGAAGATCGTCTGGATGCGATGATTCGCGAAATCCCGCTGGACGAAGAGGGCTCTGAAAGAACGATTCCGCAGGCGCCTGCATCCGGGACGAACCCCGCTTCCGACAATGATCTCCCGAATGAGGGATCGGAATCCGAAGAAGGGGCGGAAGAAGAGCCTCAGCTTTCGGAGAAGACAGCCCCGGAAGCGAAAGACGTTCTGCCAGTCTCTGAGAAAGCTTCAGAGGGAGGCAAGGAAGAAGCCTCCGAGCGGAAAGTGAGAGAACCCTCGGAAAAACCGGAAACGGACTACCGGAAACTCGGTTTGTATCTTCACGTCCCGTTCTGCAGGAGCAAGTGCGCATACTGTGACTTCTATTCCACGGACCGGGTTGTCTGCAAAGGATTTCATGTCCCGTCCGAGATGAAGTCCTACTGTCAGGCGTTGAAGAACCAGATGAAGTTTTTCAGCGAGAGGACGACGCAGTACAATGTGGACACGGTTTTCATCGGAGGAGGGACTCCGACTTCTCTGCCGGCCCATCTGCTTCTGGATCTTGTGAAGGAAGTCAGCCGGGACTTCTATATGGAGGACGGGTTTGAATTCACAGTGGAAATGAACCCCTCCACGGCGGAAGCCGGAATGTTGAAACGTCTTCGCAAGGCCGGAGTGAACCGGCTTTCCATCGGACTCCAGTCCGCACAGAACAACGAGCTGGCCGCCCTTTCCCGCACGCACACGCTGGGAGACTTCAGCGCGAGCTTCCAGATGGCCAGGGAAGCGGGGTTTGACAACATCAATATCGATCTGATGTACGGAATTCCGGAGCAGACGCAGGAAAGCTTTGCGGAGTCTTTGGAATTCGCCTGCAACATGAAGCCGGAGCACATCTCCATGTACAACCTTCGGATCGAAGACGGAACCCCGTTCGGAAAAAAGAAGCAGATGCTTCCGCTTCCCGACGAGGATGCCGAGTGCGCGATGTACTTCAACGGAATTAACTACCTGAAAGAACACGGATATCATCAGTACGAGATTTCCAACTTCGCGCGCCCCGGAAGAGAGTGCAGGCACAATCTCCGCTACTGGCGCGGAGAGGAATATATCGGTTGCGGATCCGGTGCCCACTCTTATTTTGGCGGAAGGCGTTTCTCCATCCGCCCCTCTCTGGAAGAGTTCGCGTCCCTCCTCCGCACGGTTCCAAAGACCATGCCGGCGGCCCTGCAGGGGGAAAACTATTCGGTTGATGATCAGGAACAGCTGGTTGAGTACCTGATGCTTCGCTTCCGCTTGGCGGAAGGCGTTTCCGCAAACGATTTCCGCGCACGGTTCGGTGTGGATTTTGAAGAGCTCTTAGGCACTCTGCTGGAGCCATACCGGAAAGACGGGTATGTAATCCGGACCGACGAGCCCGGAGATGTCCGCTATGCGTTCTCTCCGAAGGGAATGTTCGTGTCCAATTTCATTCTGGCCAGAATTCTTCCTTCGGAGCCCAGACACGACCCCTCTTTTCATCTGAGCGTCGATGAATCATAAGCTGTCTTGCTTTGTTTCACGTGAAACAATTCAGGCGATTCTGTATGGAGGGGTGCTGCTTTGAGTAAACGGACTAAGCGCCGCAGAGACGAAGAACCCCCGGCGGAGAGCAGCCAGAAAAGCTCCC
>JAGAFM010000154.1 GCA_017612655.1 Clostridia bacterium
AATCTGGAAATATCCATTTTGATTATCACTACACGTGGAGTTTCTCTTCAAATGTGCGAAAAATACTTGACATAACCGGAGAGCGCCGCGTTCGCAACGCGTAGGTCAAGGGTTCGAATCCCTCCAGGCCCGCCACCGCCGCAAGGCAAGAAAAAACCCGCCTGTTCAACCGAACAGACGGGTTTTTTCATACTCTTCTATGTTGCATTTTTGAAATCACGGTTATGACCGCAGCCATCACCGTTGTTTGAAGCAATCAGGACTGGTTTTCAGGAATGGATCTTCGCGCTTAGTAGTTGACTTTTTGGAAGATGAGATAGTAACCATCTCCGAAATCACCGTAAGAGGAATCCGGGTTAACCATAATCTGATACTTTTTATCGCCTTTGATCGCCACGTAGGATCCGATTCCTTCCTCTTTCAGTTCTTCTGCAGTTTTTTCTCCTCCGAACGTATGCTCAAAGGTGACCCCCTTTTCAGCCAGTTTGTCGATAAAGGAGGTGCGGAGCAGGTCGATCTCCTCCGCAGTCGTCAGATGATCGGAATAGAAATAGAAGTTGACTCCGCCGTCTGAAACGGTTACCGAGCGAAGGGAGCTGCTGAACTTCAATTCATCCGCACTAAAGCCAAACACGCTGTTGCTTCCGGTGAAAGAAGAATCCGTCTTCATGGGATTGAGCCATACTTTGAAGTTGTAGACCACGTAATAGTTGACTTCTCCGTATTCTTCCCGTTCTGTCAGAACGACTCCAGGATGATCGCTCTCTTCGCCGTAGTACTCAAAGTCCATAGGCTCACCGAAATCGAACGCAAACTTCAGGCGGAATTCGTTCCCCTCTCCGGGCATATAGAACGTCTGTTCATAGTCATAGGTGTTGTCCAGACGGGAAAGGGTCAAATCGGTCGCGCGGAACCCCTTGGAGAGAAGGGTGTCCGTCCATGCCTTCAGTTCCTCCCGGGTTACATCGGCATAATAGGCTTCATACTGAAAGGAGGAATCTCCCCGTTCGTAATAGACGATCTTTCCGTTCGTGCTGATTTCAGGAATACCGTATCCGTCATAGACACTCTTGGGCCATCCAACCGCAGCGGAGTCATTCTGGGAGCCACCTCCTCCGCCGGAACCGCCGATGTCATCGAAAAGACTGCAGGAAGCAAGCAGGAGAAGCGAAAGAATACAGAGGATCGAAACAACCAGTTTTTTCATTGCAAAAGACCTCCTTTTTATCCGGGTTTGGTATTTCAGCAAGATCTCAGGATCCGCGGCACCTCAGACGAACCGACTCGAAACCGTGCCAACCGCCACTCCGTTTTTCCGGGCGGAATCACGCGATTCAGAAACCGCTCCAGTCACCGAATCTAAAGCAGACACGGAAGCGGAATCCGACTGACAGCAGCGGATCGTCCTCCCCCGACCGGACTGGTTCTGGAAGAGGGTGATTTTTGTCTGCGCATCCTTCGATCGGTGTTCGGTCAATTCATCCAACCGTCTGTATTCTACAACAATGAGGAAAAAAAAGAAATAGGACCGGAACTGGGACTTGTCCCAAATCCAGTCCTATTTTCTCAGGTTAACCTCTGATGTATGCTGATCGAATTGACCTTTTCTTTACTGAGAAGAGCGGCCCGTCGCTGCTCCGGAAACAGGATTCGCCCGCCCCATCAGTCCGTCCAGTTCCTTCCTGCTCTTCACTTTTGCCTTGGAAAAGATACTGGAAATATGGTTTTTGACCGTGGACTCGGAGATGAAGAGGGTGCGGGCAATCTCTCCCCGGTTTTTTCCGGAGAGGTATTCCCTGAGGACATCCGTCTCCCTTCCCGTCAGTTCGTAGGTTGCCGTAAAAGCCTGCAGGGACGATTCGTCGGGGATTGGGATTTCCGTTCCCGCCTGAAGGGTTTCGGAGTCCTCTGCAGTGCCTTCCTTCTCAGGTTGATGCGCTTCCTTTCGTCTGCGTACTGCAATCAAACCGACTAAAAGTCCCGCGAAGAGGACGGCACAGACGGCAGAAAACAGAAGAATAAGCTTCCATGAGGAATTCCCCGGATTCTGTCCGCCTTCCGAGTACAGAAAGCCCGGAATACGGGACTGCGTCTGCCCCGCATAATAACCGCCTGCAACAGTCTTCACGATGCCGGCGGGCACGGGGGTTCCGGATTCGGAATCGTTGACAACGTTCCAGTTTTCCCCGTTTTTCAGGTTCGGGGTCACCGCTTCGTCCTGAATCACGCATCCGATGAACTCAACGGTACCGTCGGGTCCGACCGTATCCCCTTCCTTCTCCAGGGCAACCGGGTGAAACAGAAGATGCTCGCTGTCCTCAGAGTCATTGCCCTCGATGGTACAAAAACTGAATTCCACGATCCCGGTCGGAAGTCCGATCCCGATCTGATCCGCCGGACCGACCCAAACGGCTCCTTCCTCCCTGGCGCAGTTCCCACGAATCAGGCAGTTGGTCACATAGACCGGAGCCTCTTCGCTGCTGTAAAGAGCCAGCCCCCCGCCGAATGTTTCCGCGACATTGTTGAGGATCCGGCAGCTGTCGATCGTCACGATCGATGCAGTCGATAATAATCCACCGCCCTTCTCGGTGTGATTGCCCTCAATCAGGCAGTTTCGAATCACTGCCTCGGAACGTGCTATCAAAATCCCGCCGCCTCCGCCGGGAAACGTATTTTTCTCGCGAAAGGCCGCCCGCGTATTGTCCTTCACGGAGACTGCCTCCAGTTCTCCTCGGATTCCTCCGAGAACCAGCACGCCGGTAAAAACCTGATTCTCTGTGAAAGAACAGTTCGATATTTTGAGATTTGTTTCGGTTCCCTGGCACCAGAGGATTCCCTTTTCGGAAATGTTTCTTTGGAAGACGCAGCCATCCAGAGACAGGCTCGCACGCGTTCCGATATCGGCATTTCCGTCACTGTACTGAAGGTACATCGCAGCTCCGAAGCCGCTGCAGTAATTCTGAAAAACACAGGAGGAAAGGCTCAGGGATAAAAAGCCCTTTGCGGTCAGGCAACCCTTCTCGGACCGGTCCCCGTAAAAAGAAGCAAAAGAAGCCGATTCCTCCGGATTTCCCTCCGGCCTATCAAACATGCCGTCAAAGGTAATATTCTCAAAGGAAACCGTGATCGTTCCGCTTTCCACAAGAGGTCCCTCAATCCGGAAATGGCCCCTGCGAAAAACCGAACCCTCCGGTTTTCCCACAATTCTGACACTACGGTTTATCGTAACCGGAATCTCCGATTCATCAAACTCGATGTCTCCGACAAAAATGATTTCCTCTTTTGCCGCAAGCGCTTTCATCAGTTCAGCCCGCGTCGTTAGATATGGAGACCCGCCTTCTTCCGCATGACAGACAAACAGGAACAAAGCAGCCAGTAAAATCAGAGAGCATACAATTCCAAACAGTTTTTTGAGGTCCATGAACGATTCCCGCCTTCTTCTGTTTCTGTTTCACTGTGTGCCTGAACGAAATCAAAGGAGAAGCTGTCCCCCTCCCGAAACAAGCAGATTATATCATAGAATCGAGAGAAAAACAACCTCTTCACCCCTTGTTTTTGCGATTGACTTAAGACCTGATCTGTGCTATAATGCTGACGTGGTTTTCTCTGGTTTCCGCTCCTCTTTTTCTGCTTTCTCTCACAGAGAGATCAGGAAAGACAAGAGACTAACCCGGAGGAAGCGGTCCCGGCAGTGAAACGGTTCTTCCGCTTCTCTTTTTTGGGCGAATCGGATGCATACGCATCTTCAAGGAAAGGATCATAAACGATGGAAATCAAACCCTACAAGTTCGCGATAGCGTGCCCTACGAGCATGGGCGTCCGGATTACCCCTGTAGACCGTTCCACGGTTCAGAGCGGTAATCTTCTGTACCTTCAGTCGACCAGCGCCGAGAGCAATGTTCTGAACATTGCTTCCTCTCTCGGAAAGGAATGTGTGGTTCTTACCCGTTTTGTGGAAGGAAGTCCGATCGCGGCTTTTATCAAGAATCAGCTGCGCCAAAGGAATATTCGTTATCTGGGACCTGACGTACCTCAGGGAGGCCCCTGGGGGGCAAGACATCAGTTCAACATTGCCGACTCCGGCCTTGGTCTCCGTGCGCCCCGTGTCTGGAATGACCGTGCGGGAGAGGTCGGGGCGAACCTTTCCGCCTCCGATTATGATCTAGAACAGCTCTTTCTCAAAGAGGGAGTGGGTATTCTCCATCTGTCCGGTCTGATCGTCTCGATGTCCGAACATACCTCCAAATGCTGTCTGGAAATCGCACGCGCCGCCAAGTCCGCCGGAACACTGATCAGCTTTGATCTGAATTATCGGGCCACTTTCTGGAAAGGAAGAGAACAGGAGTTAAAGGAAGTCTTCCGGGAAATCGCTTCCATCGCGGACGTGCTTCTCGGAAACGAAGAGGACTTCCAGCTCTGTCTGGGGATTCCCGGACCGGAAACAGGCGGAAAAGACCTTGCGTCCAAAATCGGACGTTTTCAGGCGATGATCGACCGCGTCCGGCAGGAATATCCGGGAGCATCCGCCTATGCCACGACACTGCGCCAGGTAGTATCCGCAGAGAAACATCTCTGGGGTGCGCTGCTCTGGACCGGAGGGAAGTGGTACGTGGAAGAGCCACGGGAGATCCCCGTTCTTGACCGTATCGGCGGAGGGGACGGATTCTGCGGCGGACTGCTGTACGGGATCCTTTCCGGATGGACCCCGGACAAGTGGCTGAAGTTCGGTTGGGCAAGCGGTGCGCTTGCCGTGAGCTCCTTGAATGACTGGGCGGAACCGGCAGATGAGAAACAGATCTGGGACATTTACGAAGGAAATGCCCGGGTCCAGAGATAGAGAAACAGAGAAAACGAGGGGAGTTTAAGTATCATGAAAAAAGCGGATATCGGTCTGATCGGCCTTGCAGTAATGGGCGAGAATCTCGTAATGAACATGGAATCCAAAGGATTCACGGTTGCGGTGTTTAACCGCACCGTGGAGAAAGTGGATGCATTCGTATCCGGACGTGCAAACGGGAAAAATATCATCGGCTGTCATTCTCTCGAAGAACTGATCGATCAGCTTGCACGTCCCCGCAAGGTCTTTTTGATGGTCAAGGCGGGCGACGCAGTCGACGGCATGATCGAGCGCCTCCTGCCTCTTCTGGAGGACGGCGACATCATCATCGACGGTGGAAATTCTCACTTTCCGGATACGATTCGCAGAACCGCTTACGTGGAATCCCAAGGAAAACTGTATATCGGGACCGGGGTCTCCGGGGGTGAGGAAGGCGCTCTGAACGGCCCTTCCATGATGCCAGGCGGGTCCCCCGCAGCTTGGCCTTTCGTCAAGCCGATCTTTCAGGCAATCTGTGCCAAAGTGGAAGACGGCTCCCCCTGCTGCGACTGGGTCGGA
>JAGAFM010000155.1 GCA_017612655.1 Clostridia bacterium
ATCTGCCGTCAGAACATGCCCGGCGTGAAGATCAACGATCCGGTTGAGACAACGGACATCGCCGGGGCCTGTGACGTGTGGGTCGTGAAGCAGGCGGTGTACGAAAAGTATCTCGCCGATTTCAGAAGGCTCCAGGATACGGGCGAGGAGATGTGGATCTATACCTGCGGATTCCCGGCGGGGGCCACGATGAACCGCGTGCTCGACCTTCCCCTTTCGGTGAGCCGTATGCTGATGTGGATGTGCTTCAAATACGGCTGTCCGGGATTCCTGCACTGGGGGTATCACGCCTATACGCCGGAGGAAGGGATCCAGGACGTTTGCACAGAAGCCGGCAACGGAAGGAAGTATCCGGCGGGGAACGCGCATGTGGTTTACATAGGCGACGAGGGACCGTGGCATTCCGTGCGCGGGCATCTCCAACGCGCCGGGGCGCAGGACTATGAGCTGTTCAGCATGCTGGACGACCGGGAAGCCGCCGTCCGGATCATCGAAAAAGTGTGCCGCACCTTTGACGATTACGATGGATCCCCCAGGGTATTCGACGAAGCGCGGCGCGAACTGCTGGAGACGCTAGGATAAGGATTCGGCTGCCGCAAGCCGCATTCTTATTCTGAGCTCCATCCAAGGAACCGCGACACATTCAAACAAACACAACAGCCGCCCGGCGGAATGTCGGACGGCTGAAGATTTTATAGGGTTGTTTTGGTTTCTCCGGGCCGCTTATTTTGCGACGATCTCACGTTCCGCGCGGATGACGACCGCGACCTCCCAAAAGAAGAGAAGGGTTCTTCCTTTACACCAACCTGCTTTGAAGCAAATCGTAGGTTTTCTTATACCGGGCGATTCGGTGGTAATCATCTGTTTTGGGATGGGGGATTCTGCTCAGGTCCATATTGTGTGTCAGATCAGCCATCTTGACTCGAATCGCTGTCTGGTTTGTGGAAACCCGTTCGATGTAATCATCCCAAGATTCATCTTTTCGATGGGTCACACAGGCCAGAGCTTCCATGATTTCGTCTCCGAAAATCCTTTGCAGTTCTTTCGGGTCGAAGTCTGTGTCTTCAAGCACATCGTGAAGCCATGCTACGATTTTCTCCTCGTTGGTGGAAACCCGTGATGCAACAAACTCGGGATGGGTAATGTACGGATTCCCGCCTTTGTCGACTTGGTGTGCATGTGCGTGCCGCGCGATTGCTTCGGCGAATTTAACGTAGTAGTCGTTCATTCTCGATGTTCTCCTTCTGGTCGTATGGAAGGACCTTCATTTGATAAGTATAATTTCCTAATCTCTTTCTATTCTACGGGTTTTTAGTCCTCTTCTCTGATATAATGAATCTCCGTGACAGGAAGTTTTGAATCGCGGACGATTTGCACTGCCTTCCTGTCTCCGGTCTCTGATTCAATAAGCCTTGCAATCAGTTCGAGATAGGCATTTATCATTACTTGCAGGAAGGAAGCCAGATCTTCATCCTCTTCATATTCTTCGTCATCATCGTCGACAAGTTCGGAAATCTCTTCGCTGAACCATTTCTCTTCCATAATGCAAAACCTCCATTGGTGCTGTCTCTCTGTAAAGGAAGACACTGTGTTTTCAATATGATATCGTTTCCAAAGCGGAAACAACGGAACGGATCGCTTTCCCGATGTCCCTCTTCATCTGAGCGAATGCATCCTTCTTCTCCCCATTCTCCGTCATATAAAGTCCCCGATTCACCTCGATCATGACGGACAGGACCCTGGGATCTTTTCCGTAATGCGAGAGCGGAACCATCGTCCCCGCAAAAGGTCGGTTCATGCTGACGGTATAGCCCATCCTCCAAAAGGATTTTGCAAGACTCTCGGAAAGCCATTCCGGTGTGTGAAAGTCATCTGTTCCGAGACAAATATCCGGTCGGAGTCCGTCTTTTTCATACGGGAGAGGCGTCGCATGGAAGGAATGGCAGTCAACGATCAGGCATCGCCTGTATAGAGCCAGTTTTTCTTCCGTGAGCTTGTTCAGCTTCCGATGATGCGGATCGTAGTATGCCCGAAGGATCTCTTCCCGTTTTTCCGGGGTCAGTTTGCGGCGGATTGGCTTCAGGTCGTAACCTGTCTGATAGGCCACGCCCATGCCGATTTGCGCCATCTCCTCCCGCTCGTCGTCCCGGAAGCGTTCCGGGTCGCAGACCAGACGGCTGACAGGATACACCAGTCGGTCTCCGAAGCCGAAGTCGAACAGTTCGTCCGTGTACCAGTCCGTCATTCGGAGGAGGTTTTCTTCGAGGCCGGGGAGAAAGCCGGAGAGATATCGGTCGGGAATGAAGGTCGATGCGTGGGGGATGTGAAATATCGTTGCATTCATGCTTGTGCTCCTTGTAAACCCACAAAGAGCACTCGCATGGTATAACCCCATCGGTCAAGCTTTAGCACCTTGCCTCCCGGCAGGTTGCTGTGCGGTCGTCGAGCTTGTCTCTCGCGCACTCTCTATGGGTGATATTCTGTTGGGTCAGCCGTCCGTTATATCGGACGGATTATTTATTGAACGGGGCAGAACCGATTCAGAAGTCTTCTTCCCGATAAATCCCTCCGGGATAATCCTCAGAAACCACGTGGCTTCCGTGTAAACCCATTTGAATCCACTTCTGCTGCAGATCGCTGCCGAATCCGCTGCATTGGACATTTTCACACAGCCATTCTTCGATATTGGCCTTCGTTTCGGAGCAGGGATGAGGGATCAAATCGATGAAATCAGCCGCATTGTCAGCATCAAGCGAATACCTGTATTCATAGTCATGTCCGTCATAATCGCTGTCGTATTCATAGAAAACGACGGTCAGGCCATGGTCATCCCTCAGTGTCACACCGACATTGTGCAGTTTGACTTTTCTTCTTGCGGTACGCCATGTCGTCATCATACAGGCTTTTGCGGTCGTGGATGTTTCCTCGGCTTCAATCAAGGCGCGGGCTTCTTCGAGAGCCAGTTTGCCATAAGCCCACAGAAAGCTATTGACGTCCGAAAACTGATTCCTGAATTCCGAATAAGTCATGCTCGAATCCTCCTTCCGCCACGAACCAATATCCCGGATTTCACAATCCCGGGATGTCCGATAAAAGGTGGCATGTATAACCGTACTTCCATGCCGCTGCCGTCAAGAGCATGCCCTTTCGGACAGAAGTTTTTTGCAGGCTGAAATATTGTGATGCCAGAAAATGGCCAATATGGTCTTCCGCAACACTGAACGCAATCACATAAGGGAATAAAGGGATAAAATACAATCCATAACATTGAACAATAACAATCAGGATGTGTATTCAAAATGCCTGCACGGAAGGGACGTGCTCAGATTTCGATTTCTACCGTCTGATTATACTTGTCCAGAGCGAGCTGAAGGGCTTCAATCTCAGCGTCCGTCTTTTCATAATCCGCTTTCACTTCGTCCAGATCGTAATTGATGTATTCATACTCAATTGCGGTCTTCTTCTGGGAATACTGATGCGCCTCAAGGCGTGTCTTTGGCTCGCGCTTTCTCATCGTGTCGAGCACATACTTCCGATTGTTCAGCTGGGCCATGCGGATCAGGATCATATCCACCGTCATGGTCCGCTCCCCGACCTGAATCTGATTGGACGCATTGTTCACATTCAGAGCATGCCGGATGGAAAGGATCTTCTCGTCGATCTCCGCGATCTTTGCGGAAACCTCCGGATAGGAATAATCCGGAATGACCGGTTCTTCCTCCGTGGCAACCGTGTAGACGCTGGAGTTTCTCTCTTTGTTCAGCCAGAATTCCTTGTCTTCATTGAGCTTGCGGATCATTTTGTTCGCAGATGCACTTGTTACTTTCATTTTGTTCACCTCTTCTTTTTTTTTTCGTGTTTCCTTATCTTACGGGATCATTATACCATGTCTTTGTGGACAAAAAACGGACGGGTGAAAGCCTTTTTCGCACTTATTCTGCATGACTGTCCGTCCGGTTGTACTCGTTCAGGATTTTCCACGAATATATCGGCGCTCCGTGGATCATCGCGGGTCCGTCCTCCACGCCGACCGCAATGTTGATCGAGAAGAATTCTTCTCCCGCGGGATTCGTGAATGTTCCGATCTCCGCAGTCTGATACCCGCCGTCCGTGAAGCTGAAATATCCGATATCGAGAAACCACCTCGTCAGCTCGTCCGGGGTCTTCTGCTCGATCCCCTTCTTCGAGACAAAGATCGTCAGCATCGTGATCCCGTCCGCCGCCCAGCACTCAACAAAGTAAGGGCGGTTGGGTTCAAGCAAACCGGCATTCCATCCGATATTCACGTCGCCGTATTCGTTCCGGCGAGGAACCTCTTCCGTGTGATCGATCATCGGCAGATAGCGTTCACGGTTTGCGCGGACCTCTTTGATCAAGTCGAGTCCTTCGAGTTTCATACTGAGCCTCCATGATCGCGCATACTTGATTCCATCTTCTCAATCGCGTCAAACATCTCCACCGGAACAACAAACGGTTCGGAAAAGGCGTTGATAACGATCCCTTTGACCTTCTTCTCGTTATTCCTAGCCAGATTCGCAGCCTCCAGAAAGTGCTTCTGAACCTTGGAGAAATGCTCTCCGTACTCTCCCATCTCCTCCGCGCTGGTAAACACCGGGAAGAAGAAATCGTCTCCATTTTGCAAGATGTCCGGGACAAGGCGGATGCTATCTTTGCTAGTAAGCGTTTTTCCTTTTACCGAATTAGGATCGTCCTTTGCAACGAGCACGAGCTTTGACCATGCTTCATAGTCGGCGTCGCTCATGATTGCGTTGCACGGGATCCATACCAAACTGTCACGCAGGATCTTTGCGAGCTTAACCATATTCTGGATTGTCTGGTTCCGGTTACAGATCTCGATCGCCTTCTTCAGGAACGATCCGTCTTCAAACAGTTCAGGGGTGATCCGAACATCGGGAACAGTGTCTCCAAGTGTCTGGAACCGCTCCACTACTTCCAGCATATCCTTCGGCAGGCGTTTCTTTCCCTCCGCTTCGATTTCGGCTGGTATGCCATAGAATGCCTCCGCGATCCCTCCGGCAATACAGGTCAGCGTATCGCAGTCGCCGCCGAGAGAAACCGCCGTGCGGATCACGTCCTCGAAATCCGTGCCCTCCATAAACGCCGTGATCGCCTCCGGAACGGTCTTCTGACAAGTTTCGATATGGAAGTAATCCGGGCGGATCTCGTCGCAGGTCCGGGAGAGATCATAGCCGAATTCCTTCTGGATATACGCCTTGATTTCCTTCTTGCCGTACCCCGTTCGCGCGAGAAAGATCGCGCTTGCCGCTGCTTCGGCTCCTTTGATTCCTTCGGGATGGTTGTGCGTGACCTCCGCGGTAAGCCGCGCGATATGTCTTGTCTCTTCAAGCGTATCGCAGAGCCAGCCGGCGGAAGACACCCGCATCGCGGATCCGTTTCCGAAACTTCCGTAGGGTTTCGGATCCCCGGCGTTTAACCAGCGATGAAACATACCGCCGTATCCGGCGTAGGGGTATCGTCTGCCCCACTTCCGCATGGAGGCTATAAGCGCAGTCCTGATCTCTTCGTCGCTTTTTCCGAGACTGTCCATCAACGCCTCCGCCACGGCCACAGTCATGACGGTATCGTCCGTAAACTTGGACTCTCGGCTGAAAAGCGAAAACTCCTTCGTCTTATTTCCTCTGTCAAATTCATACGGCGCACCGATCATGTCGCCGAGGATTGCTCCGATCATTCTATCGTCCCCTTTCTGTGTTCAATTTTTCTCTTCATAGATCGAGCTTGAGATCTCGTGAAAATGATTCGTTATGATTTCTGTCTGATCCGTTCCGTCAACAAGGAGAGACCGCAGAACTTCCTCTGCCTCCGCGAGGGTCAGCGAATCGTTGGCCAGAATCAGCGGGTGATCCCATCCGAAATCGTCCATTGGGTAAGTGATTTCAAGGTAGAAGGCGTCCCCGGTGTAGGACAGTAGGATTTGATTGTAATCCTCCGAGCCCTCCATTACAATCGAAGCTGTAAAATCCTGCTTCTGATGGACAGTTTCCAGAAGCCGGCAATACTTCGGGAAGTCGTCTGCACTGATCGGAATAGCTTTGACGGCAACTTTCATGTTGAACATCTTTGTTCTGTATGACCAGTCCGTTCTTTTACGCTCAATCATACCGTCACCTCCAGATTTCTGCCGCCCGATCGAGATCGAACAGATAGAGCACACCGTCCTTGTTGAAAACGAACCGGGAACCATAGAACACCGGGAAACCGAACGTCTCGCAATCCAGCGGATTCTCCTTGCCGGGAAGATGGCTGAAATCCAGTTTTCCGAATGCGAGATATTGTAGGCCTTTTCTGTACATCAGATACATCCGGTTCTCGCAGAGCCCACACTGCCAGGAGACCGCCATCAGACGACAGTCCGACGAAACGCCGAATTCGCTGAAGCCGTGATAGACGCTCTCGAATGTCTGTGACTCTTCTCCCATCCGGACGATTTTGCCGGAAGGCATCAAATGTGCCCATACATGATACTCGTTGTCCACCGAAAGTGCTGCGCACTCCATTTCTTCCGGCTTTTTCAGACCGCCTGCAAAACTGCCGTCATCCGGTGCCCAGAAAGCCACGGGAACCTTTGCACTGTCAAGATCGTTGTGCGAATACGATGCGACGATCCCGCCGTTCGGGAACTGCAATACCTGCTTGGCATAAGGGGCGATCTTGTACTGTCCATTATCGTTCGTCGGGACCATGGGAAGCACGCTCCAGACGCCGTTTTCTTTTCCGCTGACCCTTACGACAGCCTGGATCCCCTTTCTGTCGGGAGTGGACAGGACCGTCAGAACATCCGTATCCTGGCATTGGAACGCAAATCTCTGAACAATTTCCATACTGTCCAGATCGACCGTCAAAACGCGGAACCGATTCAGAACATGCGCGATTTCGCCGACTCTTTCACATGTCTCGTCGTCCATCTCGAAAACAAGCGCCAGCCTGTTTCCGGGCAGGAATGCCGGGGAATGAAAGCGCCAGGGCTCCGCGCTTTTCTGTTCATGGGGATACCCATCGTTCCATTCCTTCTGCCAGCTGAGAATGATCTCGGAAACATCGGCTACTTTCCGGAAGGGAAGCTGAACAGAGAGTTCTCCGTTTGCCGGGATTTCCGGCAGATCATATTCATTCGTCTCTGCCGCTTCCCCTGCGGCTGTTTCATGCGGATCCGTGTTTGCGGCTTCCGTGCAATTCCATTCTTCGTCTGGGATTCTGTTTTCTTCCATAACCTGTACTCCTTTCACATACCTCATGTTCTCTTGCCTTACGCACACAGTATATCATAGGAGTCAGGACAAAAAACGGACGGGTGGAGGGCTGACGAACGGAAAATCAATCAGATGCCGTGCTTGACGTCGCGGAAGTACAGGATCTGCGGGTGGAAGACGTTGTCGCCTTCATTCCGGATCGGACCGAGCTGTCCGCTGCCGGTCGGAGCGGTTTTCGCGCCGTCGAACGGGGCGAGCGTGTATTCCCTGAATGCCTTTTCCAGCTCTTCAGCCAGCCCATCCCGGATCTCTGCATAGGCGGGATCGGTGAATCGGTTGATTTTCTCTTCGGGATCAAGCAGCAGATCGTATAGCTGATGCCCGCCGTGAATGCCTTCGTGAACGTATTTGTACCGGCGGGAGCGGATCATTCTCACGGGCCCGTATTCGTCGAGGATACAGATTTTTCGCTCCACAGGCCCGCGGCCTTCGGTAAGCTCGGCAAGGAAGGATTCTCCGGGGAGTTTATCCTCCGGGGACGTAGGGATCCGCTGGCCGAGGAAGTCCCGAAGCGTGGGCAGGACATCGCAATGGC
>JAGAFM010000156.1 GCA_017612655.1 Clostridia bacterium
GCGTCCCGAAAACCGCCAGAATCTTCGGCATGGCAGCGTCCTCCTTTCTTCTCCCCAGGTGCGGGGATCGGTCCCCGAAAATCTTCCTAAATAATATAGGAATTATAATACGGAAGCTTCGGTTTGTCAGGTGCAGGAAACAGCGCGGAACCTCCCTTGCTCGTTCACATAACATTTACTTTATGTTCACACAACAGACACATTATTGCCGTACAATATTTATGAATTCAGACAAAAATTTCACAATGTTAATATTTTAACAGGAGGGCTGAATATGGAAGCAAAAATCCTGGTCATTGACGACGATGTCAATATCTGCGAGATGATGCGGGTCTATCTGGAGAACGAAGGATACTCCGTCAAGTGCGCCAACGACGGCGCACAGGGCGTGGCGGACTTCAAGCTCTACGAACCGGATCTGGTGCTGCTTGACATCATGATGCCCCGCAAGGACGGCTGGCAGGTCTGCCGGGAGATCCGGGAGATTTCCAACAAGCCGATCATCATGATCACCGCGAAAGGGGAAGTGTTCGACAAAGTGCTCGGCTTCGAGCTCGGTGCGGATGACTTCATGGTCAAACCCCTGGAAATGAAGGAACTCTCCGTCCGGGTCAAAGCGATGCTGCGCCGCTGCTCCGCGAGAGAGCCGGAAAACGATGAAACGGTCCGGTTCGACAATCTGGAAATCTCGAAGCAGAAATACGAGCTGAAGATCCGCGGAAAGAGCGTTGATGTTCCCCCGAAGGAGCTGGATCTTCTGTATTTCCTCGCATCCAACTCCAACCGGGTGTTCACCCGCGACCAGCTGCTGGACAAGGTCTGGGGATTCGACTATCTGGGCGATTCCCGGACGGTGGATGTCCACGTCAAACGGCTGCGGGAGAAACTGGAAGGCGTCTCGGACAAATGGGTCCTCAAGACGGTCTGGGGTGTCGGTTACAAATTCGAAACGCTCGAATAACGGCTTATGCTGAAAACGGTCTTCTCCAAATACTTCGTCGCCTTTACCGTTATCATCGCGGTCAGCTTTCTGATCCTGACGATCATGATCAGCTCCATGGTGACGGAGTATTCTGCAAAGGCGAAAAACGAATCGCTGCAGCTGATGGCCTGCTCCGTCCGGGAACAGATCCAGATCGATTTTGCCACCGACCCTTCCTTCTCCTTCTCGGAAGGAGTGGCGGGGGGAAAGGACCGGATCCGCAGCGTGCTGAAGCTTCTCGCCAGAAATGCGAGCGATACCGTCATCTGGCTGCTTGACTCAGATCACTCGGTGCTTCTGACCTCAGAGGGAGGTGCCGATTCGGAGGGGAAGGTTCTTTCGCTTCCGGAGTGGTCGCTCGATATGGAAACCGATTCCGTTTCCGCCTATTCGGATCTCGGCGTGCTGCCTTCCTCCTGCCCGGTCTGCTATGCGCCGATCCGCTCGGAAAGCGGGGAGGAATGCGGGGCGGTTCTGGTTCTGTCCTTCAACACGGGACTGGTCGGTCTCGTCGAAACGCTGATGAAGACGTTTCTTCTGTCCTGCCTTTGGGTTCTGATCGCGGCGATGCTGACGGTGTTCTTCATCAGCGAAAAAATCAGTTCTCCCCTGAAAACGATGAGCATCGCGGCCAAGCAGTATGCGCAGGGGAAATTCGACGTCCGGGTTCCGGTCCGCGGAAACGACGAGATCGCGGAGCTTGCCAAAGCCTTCAACAATATGGCGTCGAGCCTGGCCAACGTCGAAAACACCCGCCAGTCGTTTCTGGCCAATGTGTCCCACGATCTCCGGACGCCGATGACGACGATCTCCGGGTTTATCGACGGCATTCTGGACGGTGCGATACCCGAAGAGAAGCAGTCTTACTACCTGGGCATCATCGCATCCGAAGTCCGGCGGCTGTCCCGGCTGGTCAGCTCGCTTCTGGATATCTCGAAAATCCAGGCCGGGGAGCGCAAATTCACCAAGACCGCGTTTGACATCTGCGAAATGGCGCGCCAGATTCTCATTTCGTTCGAGCAGCGCATTGACGAAAAGAAACTGGACGTCTCGTTTGAGTGCTCGCGCGACAATATGATGGTCTACGCAGACCGGGACGCCATTCATCAGGTTCTCTACAATCTCTGCGACAACGGGATCAAGTTTGCAAAGGACGGCGGAGCCTTCCGGATCCGGATCGAGGAATCGGACCGGAGAGTATCGGTCTCCGTCTATAACGAAGGCGCAGGGATCCCGGAAGAGGAACTCCCGTTCGTCTTCGACCGGTTCTACAAGAGCGACCGCAGCCGCGGATTGGACAAATCCGGCGTCGGGCTGGGGCTGTACATCGCCAAGACGATTCTGGACGCGCACGAACAGGAAATCCGCGTGAACAGCGTTTTCGGGGAATACTGCGAGTTTGTCTTCACGCTTCAGAGCGTTCTCTCCGACCGGGGAGAAAGAAACGGAGCAAAATAAACAATGGCTGTCGTAACAATAATCGGCGCGGGAATGATGGGCTCCGCCCTGGCGTTTCCCGCCAGAGAAAACGGACACACCGTGAGGCTGGTCGGAACGGCCCTGGACCGGGACATCATCCGCGCCTGCCGGGCGGACAACCGCCATCCGAAATTCGACCGGGAGTTCCCCGCGGGAATATCCTTTCATCAGGTCGAGGAGATGGAAGACGCGATCGACGGGGCGGACATGATCATCGGGGGAATCAGCTCCTTCGGGGTGGAATGGTTTTCCGAAGAGGTTCTTCCGCTGATTCCGGAAACCACGCCCGTGCTGACCGTCACCAAGGGTCTCTTCCACGACGGGAGGGGGCATCTGATCAACTACCCGGCCTACTGGAAGGCACGCCTGAGGGAAAAGGGACTGATGCGGACGCTGTGCGCCGTAGGGGGCCCCTGTACCAGTTACGAACTGGTCGCCCATGACGATTCGGTCGTCACGTTCTGCGGCGAGGAACCGGACGCCCTCCGGTTTCTCAAGTCCGTGATGCAGACCTCGTACTATCATATCCAGTTATCCGAGGACCTTCCCGGAGTGGAGGCCTCGGTCGCACTGAAAAACGGTTACGCGCTTGCAGTCGCCCTGACGATCGGCCTCAACCAGAGGCGGTTCGGAGAGGATTCCCCTCTCCATTACAATTCCCAGGCTGCAGTATTCGGGCAGAGTGTCCGGGAAATGTCCTACCTGATGTCCCTGCTCGGCGTCTCCTCTCTGGATTCGCTCTGTGTGGGAACCGGGGACCTCTACGTCACGGTTTACGGCGGAAGAACCCGGTTGGTCGGGATTCTCCTCGGCCGGGGTTTCACGATCTCGGAAGCGAAAGAGAAGCTTCAGGGCGTGACGCTCGAATCGCTGGTCGTGACCGAGCGGGTTTACGACGCCGTCTCGATCCTCGCGGCGGAAGGGAAGGCGGATCTGAACCGTCTGCCTCTGCTGGTCCGGATCGGGCGTCTTCTGCGCGGGGAATGTGATGCCCGGATTCCCTGGGATCTCTTTCGGACGGACGATTAATAACAGTTCACAACAGAACAGGAAAGGAAACAATAAGATGAAACGGATCGGAATCGCGCTCTTTCTGGCTGTCGCCATGCTTCTCGGGTTCGCCGGCTGCGGGAACAGCTCGGCGCAGGGGCTGGACGACGTGGTCTACGTCGAAATCGATATGGTCGGCGGCGGGTACATGAAACTGGAGCTGTATACCAAGATCGCTCCGATCACCGTGGAAAACTTTGTTAATCTCTGCAACGAGCATTTCTACGACGGCCTGATCTTTCACCGCGTCATTTCCGGCCTGATCATCCAGGGCGGCGATCCGCTTGGTACCGGCTACGGCGGATCCAAGCAGATGATCAAGGGCGAGTTCCGCGCGAACGGAGTAGAGAACAACCTTTCCCATACGCGCGGCGTGATTTCCATGGCGCGTCAGAGCGGCAATATGGACTCCGCCAGTTCCCAGTTCTTCATCCTGGTCGGAAACTATCCGTCCTGGGACGGAAACTACGCGGCCTTCGGGAAAGTGGTGGAAGGGTTTGAGACGCTGGATGCAATCGCTTCGGTCCCGACCGACGCCAACGACCGTCCGCTCAACGAGCAGCGGATCAAGACCATCCGCGTGATCACGAGAGAGGAAATGCAGACGCCGGGACCGGCGGAAACCGTCGCCGAATCCGAAGGAACCGAATCGTGAAACGGGCGTTTCTTCTGATCGGGGCCGCTCTGGTAGGCGTTCTGTCTCTGTTTCTTTTCTCCTGCGGAAAGTCTTTTTCTCTGGTCGGAGAATGGGAAATGGAGTCCTGTGAGCTGAACGGGAAGCCTCTTTCGGAAATGGACCCCTGCATCTTCCGCTTCTGGGAGGACGGGACAGGCGAAAAGGAGATCCTCGGAGAAATCCAGCTGACCTTCTCCTACTCCTACGACGGAAACACCTGCGTCCTCTTCGGAATCCGCTATGCGGACGGAGAAACCGATGCGGGAAGCTGCGGGGACGTGACGGTACTGGACCGCGACCGGATTTCGATCCGGGCAACGGAAAACGATACCGTGGAAGTGATTACACTGAAGCGGAAAGGAACCTGACAGGGAGGTCCCTCGGATGCGTATTTTGGAACTGCTCGGACTCACCTCCAACGAGTTCTGGGGGAGCGTCCTGATTCTGCTCGGGATCGCGGGGCTTGTTTTTGCCTACGTCCACTGGAGAGTGACGGAGTCCTGGAAAAAAGAAAAAGGGGAAAAAACCCGTTTGCTGGAGATCTGGAAACCGTCCCTGCTTTTCGGATGCGCTCTCTTCTTCCTCCTGGGCATCGGGTTCTGGCTGATCGGGCTCTGGATTCATTTCTGACGGAGGGGATTTAAGATGTTCCGGATGACGAAAAAACTGGAAAAAGAACTGGAAGTCGCACGGATCTGCGCCAACTGCGAGTATTCGGTCTCCCTCGCCGACTCCGACTCGCTGCTTTGCCGGAAAAAGGGAATCGTGGAAGAGACGGGCGGATGCCGGAAGTTCCGGTACGACCTGCTGAAGCGGAAGCCGCCGAAGCCGGTCAGTCTGCCGAAAGAACCGCTGCCTTCCCTTGAGTTTCCGGAAGAGCCGGAAAAGCAGGAAGAGGCAATGGAAGCGGCTGCCGATCCTTCCGGAGAAGAGACGGCGGCTGCCGGGGAACCGGCCGCGAAAGAGACGGAGCAGACCGCCCCGGCAGAGGACTAGTTCCGGTTTCCATCTGTCGTTCCGGCCCCATACGCGGAGGCCATAGAAGACGCTATGGCCTTTTCTCTTTGGTTTCCGGGACCCCTTCTGGCGGTCGATAAAAGCGCTTTTCAGGATTTATGACAAAAGGTGATAGCTTCTGTTAACGATATGTTAAATCTCGAAAAACCACTTGCTTTTTCGACACTTTCGGATTACAATAGCGCTTGAAGTTGGCACTCAGATCGCAAGAGTGCTAAACGAAAAACAGATCGAAAAAACATTCATCATAGAATCGAGGAGGATTTTATCATGACAATCAAGCCACTTGCAGACAGAGTCGTTGTGAAGCTGGTCGAAGCGGAAGAGACGACGAAGAGCGGGATCATTCTCGCAGCTGCTGCCAAGGAAAAACCCCAGATCGCGGAAGTGATCGCGGTAGGACCCGGAGGACTGGTGGACGGGAAGGAAGTCAAGATGACGGTTTCCGTCGGACAGAAGGTCATCACCAGCAAGTACTCCGGCACGGAAGTGAAGTGCGACGGCGAGGAATACACGATCGTCAAGCAGTCCGACATTCTGGCTGTGGTTGAGTGACACCAGATTCGTAGAAAAAAGGAGATAGAACATCATGGCAAAAGAAATTGCATACGGCATTGAAGCTAGAAATGCACTGCTCCGCGGCATTGATCAGCTTGCGGATACCGTCAAGATCACCCTCGGCCCGAAGGGCAGAAACGTCGTTCTTGACAAGAAATACGGTTCTCCCCTGATCACCAATGACGGCGTGACCATCGCAAAGGAAATCGAACTGGACAACGCAATGGAGAACATGGGAGCCCAGCTGGTCAAGGAAGTCGCGACAAAGACCAACGATGCGGCTGGCGACGGCACCACGACCGCTACGCTGCTTGCGCAGGCGTTTGTCCGCGAAGGCATGAAGAATATCGCTGCGGGCGCAAACCCGATGATCGTCCGCAAGGGAATTCAGAAAGCCGTCGATGCAGCAGTGGAATCCCTGAAGTCTCACTCCCAGAAAGTCAACGGCAAGGAAGACATCGCGCGGGTCGGCACAGTCTCCGCGTCTGACGAAGTCATCGGCCACCTGATCGCGGACGCGATGGAGAAGGTTACGGCTGACGGCGTCATTACCGTGGAAGAATCCAAGTCTGCGGATACCTACTCCGAGGTCGTAGAAGGAATGCAGTTCGACCGCGGCTACATCTCTCCCTACATGATTACCGATTCCGACAAGATGGAAGCGGTCCTCGACGATCCGCTTCTCCTCATCACCGACAAGAAGATTTCCAACATCCAGGATATCCTCCCGCTGCTTGAGTCCGTCATGCAGGCCGGCAAGAAGCTCGTCATCATCGCGGAAGACGTGGAAGGCGAAGCGCTCACCACGCTGGTGCTCAACAAGTTGCGCGGCACCTTCACCTGCGTTGCCGTCAAGGCGCCCGGATTCGGCGACAGACGGAAGGAAATGCTCCGTGACATTGCCATCCTCACGGGCGGCGAAGTCATCACCGAAGAACTGGGTCTCGATCTGAAGGAAGCGACGATCGGCCAGCTCGGTCAGGCAAGACAGGTCAAGATTACCAAGGAGAATACCATCATCGTCGGCGGTGCGGGCGACTCCTCCGCCATCAAAGATCGGATCGCTCAGATCCGCGCTTCCATCGAGAACACCACTTCCGATTTCGATCGTGAGAAACTTCAGGAACGGCTCGCAAAGCTGTCCGGCGGTGTCGCGGTGATCAAAGTCGGTGCGGCGACCGAGACCGAGATGAAGGAGAAGAAGCTCCGCATCGAGGATGCGCTCAACGCAACCAAGGCCGCTGTGGAGGAAGGCATTGTGGCAGGCGGCGGAACCGCTTACCTGAATGTCATCGCAGATGTGAAAAAGCTGCTTGACGCAACCGAAGGCGACGAGAAGACCGGTGTGTCCATCGTGGTTCGCGCTCTGGAAGAGCCGGTTCGCCAGATTGCTGCGAACGCAGGCGTCGAAGGTTCCGTCGTGGTCGACAAGATCATGGCCAAGGGAACGATCGGATACGGATTCGACGCTTACAACGAAGTCTACTGCGACATGGTCGCGGCCGGCATCGTCGATCCGACCAAGGTGGCTCGCTGCGCACTCCAGAACGCTGCATCCGTTGCCTCCTCGGTGCTCACGACCGAAGCACTCGTTGCCGACAAGAAGGAACCCACGCCTCCCGCACCCGCAGGCGGCATGGACGGCGGCATGGGCGGAATGTACTAATTGCCCCGGTATTCAAAAAAGAGATCTCTCCCGCAGGCTTCCGCCTGCGGGTCTCTTTTTTGTACGCCCGCCATGGGCAATAGCTTGGTGGTGAAAGTCCACTACACGCTTGGTAGTAGGAAGTGTTAGCCGAACGGCAAGGGTGTCCGCCGCGAGACGGAATCTGAAGGAAGCCGCAGGCAAAGTTCCGAGCCGACGAA
>JAGAFM010000157.1 GCA_017612655.1 Clostridia bacterium
CTTGATGTCGAAACGCTTTCTGCGGAAAGAGATATCGGTTCTGTTACTGCGGAGAATATCGTGAACTTCTTCTCTCATCCGCAGACGAGAGAACTGGTTGACCATCTTCGCAGATGCGGCGTCGTTCTGGAACAGGTGACGACCGCTGCCGTAGGCGACTCGCTTTCAGGCCTGTCTTTCGTGATTACCGGAACGCTTCCCGGAATGAGCCGGGATGAGGCGACCCGGCTGATCGAAGAGAACGGCGGGGAGGTAAAGAGCTCGGTTTCCGCCAGAACATCGTTTCTGCTGGCAGGTTCGGATGCGGGTTCCAAACTGACCAAGGCTCAGAATCTGGGCGTTCCGATACTGTCCCTGGAGACGCTTCTTGAAATGATCCATTCGAAACAGATTTGAGGTTTTTCCATGAAATTGATTGAGAAACTGAGAACCGGAAAACCAACGCTTTCCTTCGAGGTGTTTCCCCCGAAAACCAGTGACACCTACGGCAGCGTTCTCGGAGCGGTTCGCCAGATCGCAGGATTAAAGCCGAATTACATGAGCGTCACGTACGGCGCGGCGGGAACCACCGCGGCGTATACACTGGAGCTGGCGTCCGAGGTGGCGAAACTCGGTGTGACTCCTCTCGCGCATCTTACCTGCGTATGCGCCCGGCCCGATACCATCGTCCGTCAGCTTGATTCTTTCCGCGAGAAGGGAATTGAGAACATCCTTGCACTCCGCGGGGATCTTCCCGAAGGGATGAGCCGGGACGATCTGCACTTTCACTACGCCTCTGAACTGGTTCACCAGATTCGTGATTACGGCGGATTCTGCATCGGCGGCGCCTGCTATCCGGAGACCCATCCGGGGAGCGAGAACTCCCGCACCGACATCCTCCATCTTAAGGAAAAAGTCGAGGCGGGCTGCGAATTTCTGACCACGCAGATGTTTTTCGACAATGATATCTACTATAATTTCCTGTGGCGTCTGCTGAATCAGGGCGTCGATGTTCCCGTCGTTGCGGGAATTATGCCTGTTACTTCCGCCACTCTGATCCGCCGGATCGTACGGATTTCGGGAAACGCCGTTCCGCAGAAATTCCTGCGCATCGTCGACCGCTTCAAGGATCAGCCGGAGGCGATGAAACAGGCGGGAATTGCCTTTGCGACGGAACAGATCATCGATCTCTATGCAAACGGCGTCAATGCGGTGCATGTCTATTCCATGAATCACCCGGACGTTGCGGAAGCGATACGGGCGAATCTCGGATCGATTCTCTGAAAAACCGTCTTCCCGCACAATAAAGGAGTCTTCTGATGAAACTACCGATTTTGGAAGCGATCCGCACCCGGAGAATGTACTTCGACGGCGGTTACGGAACTTCGCTTCTGGCGATGGGATTGCCTCCCGGGACCCCTCCGGAACAATGGAATCTGGATCAGCCGGACACGATCCTTCATCTGCATCAGGGCTATCTGGAAGCAGGATGCCGCATTCTCAAGACCAACACATTTGGGGCAAATCCGCTCAAAGGCGGAGAATATCGGGAATGGATTGCCGCCGGTGTCCGGATTGCCCGAAAAGCGGCGGAACCTTATCCGGATGCCTATGTCGCTCTGGATATCGGACCGATCGGCCAGCTTCTCCGTCCGTACGGATCGATTCCTTTCGAGGATGCCGTGAGAGCGTTTTCCGAGGCAGTCGCACTGGGCTCCTCTCTTGGTGTGGACTGTGTTCTCATCGAGACGATGACGGATTCCCTCGAAACAAAGGCTGCCGTCATCGGTGCAAAAGAGGCGTGCGATCTCCCTGTATTTGTTACCAACGCTTACGATTCCACAGGAAAACTGATGAGCGGTGCGACACCCGAGATGATGGCCGCCCTTCTGGAAGGCCTCGGATGCGACGCGATCGGGATGAACTGCTCCTTCGGCCCCGACCAGCTGCTGCCGATTGCCAGACGGATGCTTGCCCGTTCTTCGGTTCCGGTAATCGTCAATCCGAATGCCGGCCTCCCGGAAATGATCAATGGCAAAGCGGTTTATCATCTCGGCTGCGATACCTTCGCTCAGTACTGTGCCGAAATGGCCGAAGAAGGAGTTTCGGTTCTCGGCGGCTGCTGCGGAACGACTCCGGATTATCTCAGGGCCCTGATTTCCAGGACCGCAGAAATCCCGCTTCCCGCTTCCTTTCCAGAGTCTGTTCCCGCCGTCACTTCCTTTTCCCGTTCTGTCTCTTTCGGAGGGAAACCGGTTCTGATCGGCGAAAGGATCAATCCGACCGGGAAACCGCACCTGAGGCAGGCACTCCGAGATCACGATCTGGACTACGTGGTAGGAGAGGGAATCCGCCAGTCCGAGACACCGGTTGACATTTTGGATGTCAACGTAGGGGTTCCCGGAATCTCCGAAGAGGAAACGCTCACGGAAGTGACGGAGAAACTTCAAACGGTTACCCCTCTTCCGCTTCAGCTGGATTCCTCCGATCCGGCCGCACTTGCTTCCGCACTCCGTGTATACAACGGGATTCCGCTGATCAATTCGGTCAACGGAAAGCAGCAGTCTATGGATTCAGTCCTTCCTCTAGTAGCGAAATACGGAGGATGTGTGATTGCTCTGACGCTCGATGAGGCCGGCATTCCCGATTCCGCCGAGGCACGCCTTGCGATCGCTGAGAAGATTGCCGCAAACGCGGAAAAATGGGGGATCCGGAAAAACAGAATTCTGGTGGATCCCCTCGCAATGGCCGTATCCGCCGACCCGAAGGCCGCTGCAGTTACGCTTCAGTCTCTTCGACTTTTGACGGGACACGGCTTTCTGACTTCGCTCGGAGTGTCCAACGTTTCTTTCGGACTTCCGGACCGGAATCTCCTCAATTCCCGATTTTTCTCCGAAGCTCTCGCCTGCGGTTTGTCCTGCGCAATTCTGAACCCTTTCTCGGAAGAAATGATGGGATCCTACCGTGCGCACTGCGCCTTGTTTGACCTTGACCCGGGCTTTTCTGACTACATCCCCTACGCACAGGCCTCTGAGAGCCTCAGGAACGTCAAGGAGCCATCTGGTACGTCTTCCGGTACGGTCAAAGCTTCCGTGGCCGTAGCATCGCTCTACGACGCCGTTCTGCACGGAATGCCAAATCAGGCCGTCCGGTTCGCAAAAGATCTGCTTGCCGATCATGACCCGAGAGAGATTCTCTCCGATCAGGTGATCCCAGCACTGAACCGCGTCGGTGAACAGTTTGAACGGAAAGAAATTTTTCTTCCGCAGCTGCTGAGCGCTGCCGGCTCCGCAACAGAGGCCGTCCTGGTTCTGAAGGAAGTGATGAAGAAGGAATCGCAGACAGCAGGAAAGGGAAGGCCGGTGATTCTAGCAACGGTTCGCGGTGATATTCACGATATCGGGAAAAATATCGTTTCCATGCTTCTGGAAAGCTACGGTTTCAGCGTCATCGATCTGGGGAAAGACGTTCCTCCGGAAACCGTCGTGTCCGCAGTCAGAGAAAGCGGCTGCAGACTGGTCGGACTCTCCGCCCTTATGACCACTACGGTTCCTGCTATGAAGGAAACGATCGAACTGCTGCGCGGGGAAAGCCCCAGGGTGAGCGTCATCGTAGGAGGCGCCGTTCTGACCGCGGATTACGCGGCCGAAATCGGAGCGGACTGGTATGCGTCCGATGCAACCGAAACGGTTCGTTTTGCTGAGCTTTATTATGATTCTCTGGAAAGGAGTACGACATGAGACCGATTCGACTTGTATCTCTCCTTCTCGTACTGTCCCTGATTTTACCGTTTCTGTTTTCGTGCGGGTCTTCTTCTCCTGAGCAGAATCCGGATGCGCGGAAAACCGCCCCGACCATCAGTCCGAAAGCGGAAGAAGATTCGATTCTCCGGCGGCCTGACTCCGTTTCGGATCCCAGCGTTTACACCACGCCGGATGAAACAGACGAAGAGGGCGGGACCGGCGAGATTCCGGTCGTCACCGATTCCAGAGTATCTTTTCTTGCGGTCGGAGACAATATTCTCCATTCCGCGATCATAGAAGACGCTGCCCGTCATGCAAGAAACGGAGCGGAGTACGATTTCAATTACATCTACAACAACGTCCGCTCAAAGATTCAGTCTGCCGATGTGGCTTTCGTCAATCAGGAAACTCCGATGGGAGGAAAATCCCTCGGTTATACCGGCTATCCGAACTTCAACGGTCCTCAGGAAGCGGGAGACGCTTTGGTGAACGCCGGCTTTGACATTGTCTGCATCGCCACGAATCATATGGCGGATTACAAGGCAGCCGGCCTGAAGGGAACCATCGATTACTGGAATACCCAACCCGTTACTCTGATCGGCGGTTACGTCAGTCAGGAGGACTACGAGACCGTAAGAGTTCATGAGGTGAACGGAATCCGGATTGCGCTCCTTGCCTTCACATACGGCATCAACGGAATGACGATCGAATCGAGCAGCGGACTTGTCGTCCCCCTGATGAGCAAATCGGAAGTCAGAAAACAGGTGGAAGCCGCGAAACTCGCAGGAGACGTCGTGATCGTGAACATGCACTGGGGCGTAGACAGTTCCTTTGCGGTCACGACGGAACAGCAGGAATACGCTCAGCTCCTGGCAGACCTCGGCGTTGACGTGGTCATCGGCGAGCACCCTCACGTTCTTCAGCCGATGGAATGGATGACAGGAAAGAACGGCAACAAAACGCTGATTACCTATTCGATCGGCAATTTCCTCAGCACGATGTACAACGACTACTTCATGGTCGGCGGTATGCTGACGTTCGACATTGTAAAATCAAAAGGGAAGTGCACAATCGAAAATGTTCTTCTGATCCCTACCGTCACCTACTACGACTGGACCCGTTCCAATCTTTCCATCTACTTCCTTGAGAATTTCACGCAGGAACTCCTCTCACTGCACGGATGCAACGAGCACGGCCCCAGCTCCCTCAGCAAAATGAGAGGATACGTCACGAATGTGATTCCCAGTGAGTTCCTTCCCGACTGGCTGAAATGAGAGACACTTTGACGAACGCTACGGCAGACGGACTGCTATTTGAAG
The DNA here is from genome assembly GCA_017612655.1 of Clostridia bacterium. Taxonomy (GTDB): domain Bacteria; phylum Bacillota; class Clostridia; order Oscillospirales; family CAG-272; genus RGIG3925. The sequence goes on from JAGAFM010000157.1 coordinate 5,042, forward strand.
GAATCATCTCGATCCGGGCGCTCCTCGAAGGCAGGAACGCCGGTGTTACCGACCGGGAAATCCGCACCGTTCTGTATGCCGAAGAAAAGATTGAAAAGTCTCCCAGAGAATGGGCATGGCTTTCCCATCGTTCGGAGGAACACGGTTTCGAACTCAAAATCGTCCCCCGTTCCGAACTTGACCGGATTGCAATCGGAACCACGCACGGCGGGATTCTTGCCGTCTGTTCCGAACGGACCATCCCCGACGTTTCCGCTCTTGCCCCGAAAGAAAACGGTTTTTACGTTTTGCTGGAAGGAATCGAAGATCCGTATAATTTCGGTTACGCGGTCCGGTCTCTCTTCGCTTCCGGAGCGGATGCTCTGATTCTTTCGCCGAGAAACTGGATGTCCTGCGCGGGAATTGTCTGCCGAGCATCCGCCGGCGCTTCCGAACGGATTCCCGTCTTCAGCTATTCCGATTCAGGCTTTCTCTCCGCGTTCAAGCAGGCAGGAATCCGTATCGTCTGCACGGATCAGAAGAACTCGGTGCCCGTGTATTCCGCGGATCTGTCCGGTGGCGTTCTCCTTGTGATCGGGGGCGAAAAGCGCGGGATCTCCGCTTCGCTTGAGAAGAATGCGGATCTTACGGTCAGTATCCCTTACGGACGTCCTTTTCCCGAAGCGCTCTCGGCCGCTTCCGCCGCTTCGATCCTCGCTTTTGAGATCCTGCGTCAGAGAAATCGATTTTGCTGATGATTGAATTCAATTCCTATAATAAACAGGCTCCCGAACTGCCTTTTCAGGCGTCCGGGAGCCTTGCCTTTTTGCAGTATGACCGTTATTCGCTCACTCCAAGATAGGTCGTCAGCAATTCTTCCATCAGTTCGTCTCTGTCGAATTCTCTGATGACTCTTCTGTCGTCCCTGTGACCGGTAATATAGGACGGATCATCCGTAACAAGATATCCGATCATCTGATCGATTGCGCGATATCCTTTTTCCTTCTCGGCTTCGTATACCAAACGAAGCGATTTTCTCATTTTCGCTCTTTCTTCTTCTCGCATATCTTTCTTTCCTCCTGATGTTGATAGAGCGGAGTTCTGATGAGATCAGATGCTTCCTTCCAGAATCTTGGGCTCGATATCTTCCAGTTTTGTGCCTTCCCGATAGGAGCCGATTCCGGCCTCCCGCACATCCCGGATAAACTCCTCTGCCGCTTCTTTTCTGCCGGGATCCGTATTCGGGGTGTTGCAGAGACGGACATAACGGATGGAGAAACGTAGCGTTTTCACACGCTGTAGAAAGACTTCGGAATCCGCCATCCGTTCAGCCTGATCGAAAAGAAGATCGGATTCGTCCAGAAAAGCAGGGGAGAGATACGGCTGGTGAGGGCTGTCGTAGATGCAAACATGCGTATCTTCTTTGACCTGGTCATGGAGCAGATCGAACCAGGCGCGCACAGCGGGAGCCGCCATGCCGTAATAAGCAAACAGGAATTCATTGATCATCTGATCGACATCCTGCTCGGGATTCCATAGAAGTCTTGCAAGCACGTACTGGCGAAGGGCGTAGAGTTCTCCGCGTTCCGGAATGCAGTTTTCGCCTTCTTCAAAGATTCCTGTCACACCGTTCCGGATGAAATACTGAATATTAGGCTTCAGGACCTTGAAATCAGGAAAAGGCTGAAGCGCATGCGCAAAGTTTGCGGTGTAGTCCCAGATATGAAGGCGGTTCGAGATGGATGCCCAGCCCTCGAGATCGGCCGAGAAAGTAGAGTGACCGCCGCCGTCCATCCAGGTATAGCTGCAGGATTCAAGCGGATGGCCGAAGCAGCATTCGATCGAGCAAAGGCGGACGATGACATTCTTTCTAGGCTTCGTTATACGGGGTGGCTTCCTTGTATAGACATAAGCCAGAGTGTCGATGGCTACGTTCGGATAATCCTTTTCGATGTCTTCCGCGATCGCGTTGACAAACCGGAGAAGCGCACCGGACGGGCTGCCTTCCTCACGGTCTACGGCACGGCAGTTTTCACACTGACAGGAGAAATGAATATCATTCTGCGAGACCGACATGATGGATGCATCGGGATTCTCATCAAGAATCTTTCTTACATTCTTCAAGGCAATTTGCAGGACGTCGGGATTGGTGAGACAGGGCTGCGAATAACCGCCTCTGCGGGTCGGATTCTCGCCGTTTTTATCATACTGAAGAGCAAAATACTCGGGATGGGTGTCGTAGTATTGTTCAGGCGGAACAAGCTCGTTCATGGTATGGACAAATCTGGCGTAGAAGACACAGCCGCCCTGGGCGCGGGAAAGCTTGCCGTGAAAACCGGAGTTGACCCGGTTTCTGCACATAAAGTCCGGGTCGCTGTAACCGCAGTTGTAGGGATCTCTCAGCTCCAGCTGAGGAATGTAGCGGTGATTGATTTCGGGAATCGTCAGGTCGGGTCTGTGTGGGATTTTTGAGAGTTCTGCGGTAAACCACCGGCATCCGAGGTAACAGTCAAGGAATTCGTATACCGCATAAAGAGCGCCGCGGACATCGGATCCGGCAAGGATAAGACTGGTGCCAACCGTTTGAATCCAGACGCCTTCGAAACCCAGTTCACAGATATCAATCCCGGTTTGCAGCGCTTCAAAATGACGGTTTTGGCCAATGATAATCTCGGTATCGATCGGTTCCGCATCGTCAAACACGATCGGAAAGCCTACTCCGGTGATTTCACCGAGAAAGTGTCTGAGTTCCTCGGCAGCGTGAAAAATGGAAGGGGAAGGAGATTCCGCAATAACAATTCGGTAATCGGTACGGAAATGTTTCGTCAGTGTAAGCATGGGAAGTCCTCCTGTTTCAAAGAATGGAATCTTGAAAAAACCGGACTGTTGATCGGGCGAAAAACGCAGCGAAGTGCTGGACCCGTATCATCATATCATGGATTGAAACAGAATGCAACCGGGAAACAGGGATTCCAATTACTAAAGTCTGTTTATTATATAAGACGAAATAGGACGGTTTTTAGGACCGCGGAAAAACTCAGGCAAGATGAGGCGAGACATCAA
>JAGAFM010000158.1 GCA_017612655.1 Clostridia bacterium
CCCACAGATCCACGTCGTGCTGGGTATAGAACGCCACCACGCGCCGACCGGTCGTGCCGGAGGTCGACTGAATCCGGACGCAGTCCTCCAGGGGTTTTGCGAGCAGCCCGTACGGATAGGCATCCCGCAGGTCCGCCTTGGACAGAAACGGAAGCAGATGCAGATCCTCGATCCCGCGGATATCCGCAGGCGTCACGCCCTTCTCTTCCATTTTCTTCCGGTAGTACGGAACGTGCTCGTAGACATGCTTTACCTGTTTGACGAGCTTTTCCGACTGGAGACGCCGGATCTCCTCGACCGGCATCGTCTCCATCTCTTTCTGATAGTACCTCTTTTCCATTTCCGATCACCCTTTCCTGTTCTGATTGCGGATCCTTTCCTCCGACCGGAATCGGGAGAATCAAAAATCCTCTGTGTCCCGGTCAGAACACAGAGGACGAGAATACTCCCGTGGTACCACCTCTATTCACCGATGCCTCGCGGCGCCGGCCTCCGAGTGCCATCACACTCTTGTCGATATCACGGTCGAACCCGGTTCAGCCTACACAGCAAACCGCCTTCAGCTGACGACTCACGGAAGGAATTCGCCGAACTTACACTGTTGCATCACACCGTTCGCAACTCTCTGAAGTGGATCCGTCCGGGTACTGGTTTCCGCTCAAACGTCTTTGATGGCGCTTATTCTATCATGGCGGATGATAAAATGCAAGAGTTTTTTGAAAATTTTTTCTTTTTATTTCGAGCAGCACTCGCCCGGACCGGTCTCGGAAAAGACAAGAAAACGGCTTGCTTTTTCCCACGGTCCATGGTAGAATTCTCTCGAACCATCCTGCCCGCCCTGCGGGAAGAAAGGCGGATATTCATTATGAGAACACTTCGGATCTGCGGCGCGGATCTTTCCGCGTTCCGCATCGTCATTCCGTCCGACCCGGCTCCTGCCGTCCGGTTTGCGAAAACGTTTCTGGAGAGCGTCATCGCCCGTTCCTGCGGCTTCTCTCTCCCGGATGCGTCCGGATCCGACGAACACCGGATTCTGATCGGAACCGAACCGCCCTCCGCAGGCGTCCGCTGGGACGGCTTCCGGATCCGGACCGACGGCGCGAACGTCTATCTGGACGGCGCGGAACCCCGCGGCACGCTGTTTGCGGTTTACGACTTCTGCGAACGGTATCTCGGCTACCGGAAATTCTCCTCCGACACGGAAGTCTTCTCGACGGAAGGCGAGGCAGAACTGCCCGCCGGCACCGAACGGATCGACAACCCGACCTTTGAGGAGCGCCGCTGCGACTGGTTCGAGTTCCAGGGAGACCCCGAGCTCTGTTCCCACAGCAGAGTGTTCTCTCTCGGAAAGGCGATTCCGGAGGATCTGGGCGGTCAGCCCGATTCCCCCTGGGAGTGCCACACCATGTGGAAGTTCTGTCCGGGCGGCGAATATTTCGAAGAACATCCGGACTACTATTCCCTCTGGCGGGAAACCCGAGTCCCCTGCAACAGCGCCGTAGGCCCCGGAATGCCCTGCCTGACGCATCCGGACGTGATCCGCATCGCGAAGGAGCGTGCCCTTTCGCTGATCCGGGAACACCCGGAGCGCCGGATTCTGGATATCTCTCAGGTTGACGGAGATGTCTATTGCACCTGCGAACGGTGTGCGGCGGTCAACGAAGCGGAGGGCAGTCCCTCCGGAACGCTGATCCGTTTCATCAACGAGATCGCGGAAGCGGTGGAGAGGGAATTCCCGGACGTGCTCGTTCAGACCTTTGCATACCTGTATTCCGCAAAGCCGCCGATTCTCACAAGGGCCCGCCGCAACGTTCTCATCCGCTATTGCACCATGCAGGGATGCTTCCGCCATGCGATCGACGACCCCGCCTGCGAAAAAAACCGCGAAACGGTGGCCAAAGAACTGCGGGGCTGGACCGAACGGTGCGACCAGATGTGCATCTGGGACTACGTCACGAACTGGTACAGTTTCCTGTCTCCGTATCCCAATCTCATCTCTCTGCGGGAAAACGTCCGCTTCTATGACGAATGTCAGGTACGGGTCGTCTTCTGCGAGGATCTGTCCAACCGCCGCTGCGGCGGACTTCATCCGGAGCTGCGCGCCTATCTGATCGGGAAGGTTCTCTGGAATGCCCACCTTTCCGAAGAAGAATACAACCGTCACATCGACGAGTTTCTGGAAGCCTACTACGGAAAAGGTTGGAAGGCGTTCCGCAGAATTATCGAGCTGGAGCATGAACTGACGCGGGACCGCCATATCTCCGATATGGAAGAGGTTGACCTCGGGTACCTTCACTGGATGACGGACCCTCCCCTGCCCGGAATCAAACGTCTCCTGCACCGCAACTACCGTCCGGGTCCGTATCAGCCGCCCCTGCCCGGCAGTCCGCTGGAACCTCTGGTCGACGCGATCGACTCGCTGAAGGAACTCATGGACGAATGCGAAGCGGGCGCGGAAACGGATCTGCAGCGGGACCATGTCCGGCGCGCACGGTTCGCGCTCTCCTATCAGGATCTGTTCTGCCGGAAACGGAACCGCGAAGCCATGACGTATGCACAACAGCAGGACTATGAGGAACAGGTCCGCGAATTCTACCGGATCAAAGAGGAATACCGCGCATCCTTCAACCTGAACACAATCCAGTTCAGCGACTGACGGAAACAAGGAGGGAAAAAACTGTCATGAGAGAACTGATTCTCTGCGGAAAACCCGTTTCCGCCTTTTCCATCCTCCTGTCCGGGACGCCTCAGCCTGCGGAACGGACCGCCGCCGCTTTTTTACAGAACGTCATCCGGACCTCCTGCGGGGTGACGCTCCCGATTCTTCCGTCGGGCGGCGCGAATACCATCCGGATCGGGACCGAACCCCCCGCCTCCGGCGTACGCTGGGACGGCTTCCGAATCCGGACGGACGAAGCACACGTTTATCTGGACGGTCTGATCCCCCGCGGCACGCTGTTCGCCGCGTACGGTTTCGCGGAGCGGTATCTGGGATACCGGAAGCTCTCCTCCGACACGGAAGTGTTTTCGGCGGAAGGCAAAGCGGAACTGCCCGCAAACACGGAGCGGATCGAGAACCCGACTTTTGAAGAACGGCGATGCGACTGGGTCGAATTTCAGAAGGATCCCGAACTCTGCGCCCACAGCAGACTGTTCTCCCTCGGGGAACCGATCCCGGAGGAACTCGGCGCTCAGCCAGATTCCCCCTGGAGCTGCCACTCCTTTTATCAGTTCCTCCCCGGAAAGGAATATTTTGAATCCCACCCCGAATACTATTCCCTGCACAACGGGGTCCGGCACTCCTGCGACGGCGGATACGGTCCCGGTCAGCTCTGTCTGACCCATCCCGACGTGCTCCGCATTGTCACGGAAAACGCGCTGAAACGGCTGAAGGCCAACCCGGGCGCGCGAACGCTCGAACTGTCCCAGTGCGACAACGAAAACTACTGTGAATGCGACGCCTGCAAAGCCGTCGACGAAGCGGAGGGGAGCCACGCGGGAAGTCTGATCCGGTTCGTCAACGCAGTTGCCGAGGCGGTGGAAAAAGAATTCCCGGACGTTCTCGTCCGGACCTTCGCCTATATGTATTCCGTAAAGCCGCCGAAACTCACCCGGGCAAGGCACAACGTGATCATCCGCTACTGCACGATCCACGGCTGCTTCCGCCACGCCATCGACGACCCCGCATGCGAAAAAAACCGCGAGACCATGGCGCGGGAGATCACGGGATGGGGAGAGCGGTGCGACCGGATGTGCATCTGGGACTATCTGACGAACTGGTGCTCCTATCTGACTCCCTTCCCGAATCTGTACGCGCTGAAGGAGAACGTGCGCGTCTTCGACGAATGTCACGCCCTCCAGGTGTTCGAGGAGGACCATCCGAGCTGTCCCGGAGGAGGGCTCTATCCGGAACTGCGCGCCTATCTGGTCGGCCTGCTACTGTGGAACGCCCGCCTTTCCGACGAGGAGTTCGAATCTGAAATCGACCTCTTCCTGAAAGGCTATTACGGACCGGGGTGGCGGGAACTCCGCACAGTCATGCAAATCGAACAAGCGGCCACAAAGGACCGGTGCTTCTCCTGCAACGAGGAGATCGATATCGGGCTGTGCTACTATTATTCGGCCCCGAAAATCCCCGAACTCCCCCGGTACATGCGGCGGAACTACCGCGCCCTTGCCTACCAGCCGATCCTTCCCAACCACGCGCTGCTCCCCTTCTGCGAACGGATGGACGAAGTACAGGCCTGCTTCGACCGTGCGGAGGCGGCAGCGGAAACCGATCTGCAGCGGGAGCATCTGCATAAGAGCCGCGTCTCCGTCAACTACCTGAAGCTGTTCTGCATGCCCCACGACCGGGACAGCATGAGCGAGGAAGCGCGGAAGCGCTACGAGGCGGAAGTCAAAGCCTTTTTCGCAGACAAGGAAAAATACGGTCTGCACTACAACATCCAGACCGACGTCTTCGGACAGTAACCCTATCCAGAAAGAAAAAGTCCTGTGCGGTGCGAATCCGTGCAGGACTTTTCTGCTGTTTCGTTTTCAGGACTGCCCGCCTTCCCGCTCCGGGAAGATCCGCTTCCGGAGAAGCGGTCCGAGCGAAACCGCGGCGAGAATTTTCAGAGCGTCACCCGGCAGAAACGGAAGAACGCAGATTCCGAGTGCCGAGACGGGATCCCGGTGGGTCAGAAGGCAGAACCATACCGTTCCGGCCAGATACAGAAGCGCCGTTCCGGCGATCATCCCGACCGTCTGCGGGATCCTTCTGTCCGGAAACCGTCTGACGGTCAGCGCGCAGACCGGAACCAGAAGGAGATACCCGAGCAGATACCCGCCCGTCGGTCCGCTCAGGACGCCGAGGCCGCTGCCGAATCCGGAGAAGACGGGAAGGCCGATCATCCCAAGCGCCAGATAACCCGCCACTGCCCCCGCTGCACCGAGGGGGAAAGCAGGTAGGCGGAGAGGTACAGAAACAGCGTACAGAGGGTGATCGGAACGGGACCTACCGCCAGACTCCAGGGGGAGACGACGCAGAGAATCGCGGCCGTCAGCGCCGCCTTGATTAAAGCATGCAGTTTCTTTGACTTGGTATCCATGTCGTTTGCTTCCGGTCATTCCTCTCCCGTGCGGAACAGATCCTTTGTCGCGGGATACAGCTTCCGGTACGTCTGATAGCGTTCCTCGTAGCGGGCGGCCAGTTCCGGATCCGGCTCCAGAAACCCTTTCGTACGGACCAGCGCCGCGGCGCAGGCTGGAACCGACGGATAAGCGCCGCATCCGACCATCGCCAGCATAGCTGCGCCGTATCCCGGCCCCTCCTCCGTCGCAGGAAGATCCAGCCGCAGATTCAGAACGCTGGACAGAATGGTCCGCCAGAGCGCGCTCTTCGCACCGCCTCCGCAGAGCGTGGCGCTTCCGATCTCCAGTCCCAGTCCCCGTCCGACGTCCAGGATTTCCCTCAGGCCGAAGGAAACGCCCTCCAGAACGGCCTGAACGAGATCGGCGCGGGAGGTATCCATTGACAGTCCGACGAACGCGCCGCGCGCGGACGCGTCGTTTACGGGGCTTCTCTCGCCCATCAGGTAGGGAAGGAACCAGACCGTGTTCTCTCCCAGCCGCTCCGGACGGATCTCCCGCTGAAGCGCTTCGGGATCCGGCTCCCGGAGAACGGTGCCTCCCAGCCACGCATTGCAGCTTGCCGCGGAGAGCATGCATCCCATCAGGTGGAACCGTCCGTCCGCATGCGCAAAGGCGTGAAGCGCATTGTTCGGGTCGATTCGGAACCGGTCGGAAGCCACGAAGAGCGTCCCGCTGGTTCCGAGCGAAAGATTGCACGCCCCGTCGTTTACCGTTCCGGTTCCTACGGCGGCCGCCGCATTGTCGCCCGCTCCGGCAAACACGGGAATGCCGCGGGGCAGGCCGACTTCGTCCGCGGTTTCGTCCCGGACCGTTCCTACGGCCTCCCAGCTCTCGTACAGGGCGGGAAGCCGTTCCCTGCCGATTCCGCAGAGATCCGTCATTTCATCCGACCAGCATTTTCCCCGGACGTCCAGCAGAAGCGTTCCGGACGCGTCGGAGTAATCCGTGGAGTATCCCCCGCAGAGCCGGTGATTCAGATAATCTTTGGGGAGCAGGATTTTCCGGATCTTTTCAAACCGCTCCGGTTCGTGCTCCCGCATCCAGAGGAGTTTCGGCGCGGTAAATCCGGCGAACGCGATGTTCCCCGTCCGCTCCGAAAGAACCGCCTTCCCGACCGTTTCGTTCAGGAACTCCACCTCTTTCGTGGTTCTTCCGTCGTTCCAGAGGATTGCCGGCCGGATCACGCGGTCCGCCCCGTCCAGCGCAACCAGTCCGTGCATCTGTCCGCCGACCGCGATGCCTGCAACCTCCTCCCGGGGAATGACGGCGCACAGTTCCGAAAGGCCCCGAAGACAAGCCTTCCACCAGTCCTCCGGATTCTGCTCCGCCCACCCCGTTCTGGGAAAGGAAAGCGCGTATTCCTGCCGGGAGGAGGCCAGAATCCGCCCGTCCTCCCGCACCGCGAGAAGTTTCATGGATGAAGTGCCTAAATCGATTCCGATGGTAATCATATTTCCTGGAGCTCCTGCTGTTTCGGTTTTTCCGCGCGGATGCCAGGCGGGCTCCGCGTTCCGGTACCATTTTACCATAATTCCGGCAAAACGCAAGAGCCAATCGCGTCTCTTTCCCGCAGAATCCGTTCCGCGCCTCCCCGCTCCAGGCGAAACGGGCGGAACCTTCGGCTCCGTGACCCCTTTTTTCGGGAGAAAGCGGCTGCCTCTCTGTTGCTTTCCGGGCGGAAATATGGTAGAATGGAACCGACGAAAAAGCCCCGTTCGATTCGGACAGAAAGGAGCTTCCATGATTTACAATCTCGAAAGCAAATTCGGCAAAAACTGGATCGTCGCGGAAGACAACGTGACGGAACACCAGGCCCTTCCCGCCAAGTACGAATCCATCTTCTGCCAGGGGAACGGCTACGTCTGTATCCGCGCAGCTGCGGAGGAATGGTCCTCCGGAGATCCCGGACGGTGCACGATCATCGCCGGAACCTTTGACATCGCCGAGGACGATGCCTGCAACACGCTCGTAAACCTGCCCGACACGATGCATCTGTTCCTCCAGGTCAACGGAGAGGACGTGGACTGCAGAAAGGCGGAAGCGGGTTCCTATCTCCGTTTCCTGAATCTGAAAAACGGTCTGCTTGCGCGATCCTTCGACTTTTCCGCGGAGGGCCGGCCTTTTCGCGCGGAATTCCGCAGAATGGTCTCTCTCTCCGACCGGAACCTCGCCGTCTCGGAAACCCGCGTCTCCGCAAAGGACGGCGGCGCCTTCACCCTCTCCCTGACCGGCGGAATCGACGGGCAGAGCCCGATCATGATGGAGCACCTGGCAAGCGGCCCCTGCACGGTTTCGGACGGGGTCATGCAGGTGGTCACCTACACCCGGCAGAGCGAGATCCGGATCGCCGTTTCCGAGCGGATACGGCTCGAGCTGGAACGGGGCGGCGAGCGGAAACCGATTTCCCCGGAAGAATCCTTCGACTTTTCCTCCGGAAAAAATTCCGTGGGATACCGGACCTCGGTCGAAGTGCCGGAAGAGTGCTCCCTCATCGTCACGAAATACGTCGTCTTCCAGACCAGCCGGGATCGTGGAAACGAACTGTTCGGCGCGACCGAACTGCTGCGCTCCGGAAAAGAGCGCGTCCTGGCCGCCTCCCGTCTCCCGCTGACCTCTCACCTGCAGGAAAGCGAACGGGAGTGGGAGCGCAGAATCTGGTCCGAGCGGGACGCCGTCATCGACGGAAACGACCTGGATCAGCTCGCGCTGCGGTTCGCGGTCTATCACATGACGGTCATGAGCCCGGTTCACGACAACCGGATGAACATCGGCGCAAAGGGTCTGTCCGGCCCGGGCTACTACGGTCACGCGTTCTGGGATACCGAAATCTACCTGCTTCCGTATTTCATCTTCGAAGCGCCCGAGGAGGCGCGCTCCCTCGTGGAATACCGCGTCAACTCCCTTCCCGCCGTACGGCGCAACGCAAGAAAGGGCGGAAACCGCGGGGCACGGTTCTGCTGGGAAAGCGCCTGGATCACGGACGGCGAAGCCACGCCGGTCTGGTGCGACACGGGAGATCTGGAAATCCACATCACCGCGGACGTCGCCCTGGGCGCCTATTACTACTACATCGCTTCCGGAGACGAGGAGTTCATGAACCGCGGCGGTTATGAACTGATCTTCGACACCGCAACCTACTGGGTGACCCGGATGAAAGAGAACCCCGCAACGGGACTCTGCGACATTCTGGACGTTACCGGACCGAACGAATACCACACTCACGTCAACAACAACGCCTATACCAACTACCTTGCGCACAACAATCTGGTATCCGCCCTGAAATACGCGGAGCAGCTGAAGAACCGGAATCCGGCCCTTTATGAAGCTTTGAAGGACCACCTCAATATCGACGCCTGGAAATCTGCGGCAGAACGCATCTTCCTCCCCAAACCGAACGAAAACGGAATCATCCCGGAACACGACGGCTATCTGGCACTCCCAGTGATCGTGGCGGAGCAGGAAACCAGCGCATCCAAAAACCCCGAAGCGAGAAAACGCGCAGACGAATACGGAATCAACAAGTGCCAGTGTTCCAAACAGGCGGATATCGTCTCCCTGCTGTATCTCATGGAAGACCAGTTTGACGCGGAAACAAAGCGCAGAAATTTCTATTTCTACGAACACAACTGCTTCCACCACTCCTCCCTCTCCCTGAATACCCACTCCTGCCTCGCAGCGGATCTGGGAGAACGGGACATGGCCTATTCCCTCTTTGAGCGCGCCGCGATGATCGACATGGGAACCGATCCCGGTTCTTCCTCCGCCGGCATTCACTCGGCCTCACTGGGCGGAATCTGGCAGTGCGTCGTGCTAGGCTTCGGAGGCGTCCGCAGAGTTGGGGAAGAGCTCCGGATCGAACCGAATCTTCCCGATGCCTGGAACGAACTGACCTTCCGGATTTCCTGGAAAGGGCAGCGGCTTCTGATCCGGGAAAACCACTCGTCTTTCACCGTTGAAAATATCACGAACGGGGAAAAGAAGGAGATCTCCTTCCTGCACAAAGGAAAAACCGTCACGGTTCTGGACAAGGTCGAGGTAAAACTGTCATGAAGGCGAAAGCACTGATTCTGGATCTTGACGGCGTAATCACCGATACGGCGAAATATCATTATCTCGCCTGGAAGGCACTGGCCGATTCTCTCGGTTTCCATTTCAACGAAACGGACAACGAACGGCTGAAGGGCGTCAGCAGAATGCAATCCTTTGAAATCATTCTGGAAATCAACGGCGCATCCTCCCATTTCTCGGAAGAGGAAAAACAGGCGTTCTGCGAACGGAAAAACGAACTCTACAAGTCGTTCATCTCCACGATGACACCGGCCGACATCCTTCCCGGCATTCCGGAACTGTTGTCCCGCGCAAAGGCAGAAGGCGTTCCGGTCGCCGTTGCGTCCGTAAGCAAGAACGCCCCCGCCGTGCTCTCCGCTCTCGGTCTTTCAGATTCGTTCGACTATATCGCGGACGCGAGAAAAATAACCAAAAGCAAACCAGATCCCGAGATTTTCCTCGTCTGTGCGGACGCTCTCGGCGTCCCTTATGCAGACTGCGTGGGAATCGAAGACGCGGCAGCGGGAATCGAGGCCATTCACGCCGCCGGGATGAAATCGGTAGGCATCCATGTCGCCGAAACCGGTCTTTCCCCGGACATTCCCCTTTCCTCTACGGAAGAACTCGCGAATCTGGAACTCTAAAGCGTCCTCCCCCCTGTTTCCGAAAAACAGGACCGGTCCCGATCAGCAATCGGAGCCGGCCCTGTTTTTCCTGGAATTGATCTTATGCTTTTGCCTTGAGCAGATCGCGAATCTCGGTCAGGAGAACTTCTGCGGACGGATGCAGTTTCGCTTCCTCCTCCGCCTTTCTTGCCGCCTCTTCCTCCGCCGCTTTCTTTGCGGCTTCCTCTTCAGCAAGCTTCTTGGCTTCCATCTTCGCCTTCATCTTCTGGATCCCGCGGATCACGCAGAAAATGCAGAGCGCGATAATCAGGAAGTTGACGATATACTGGATGAAGGACCCGTATGCCACCGCGACTTCCGGTGTCGTAACGGTCTCCCCGTCCATGACGGCCTCTCTCAGAACCCACTTGAGATCCTTGAAGTTGACGCCGCCGGTCGCCAGACTGATGAACGGCATGATGATGTCGTTGACAAGGGAGGTAATGATCGCTCCGAATGCGGAACCGACCACAACGCCGACTGCCATATCAACAACATTTCCCTTGCTGATAAACGCCTTGAAATCCGATCCGAATCCCATTTCGAAATCCCCTTTCTGTTCCCTATTTTCCCGCGAATCCTCGCGTTTTCGTCCTGTACTTTTATTATATCTTATCTCTTTTTAAAAATCAAGCCGATCTCATTTTTTTCTGTGCCGTTTTTGTCCCTTTTTTGTCCGTTTTTAATACTTTTTTTCATTTATTTATATACATCACTTGCAAATTATCGCTTTTTGTGATATAATATACGCTGTATAATAAGCGGACAGGAGCGTAAACAATATGGATTCGCAGTCTTATCGGGATATTTGGGAACCGATTCTCCAGCACCTCTCTTCATACTACTCCGAAACCGTGGTTAATCTCTGGTTTCGTCCCCTGACGCTGGCTGCACTGAACAGCACCGCTGCTGTTCTCCTTTCCGACAATGCAACGAAATGCGGCATCATCCGCGACCGTTATCTTGACGTCCTGGAGCAGGTTTTCGAAGAAGTTTTCGGATACCCTGTCCGGGTTGCCGTCATTTATCAGGGTGAGGAGCCGGTCAATGTCCAGTCCGTGCTGGAGGCTGTTACAAACGGTGAAGAGCTCCCCTCCTTCACCGGCTCCGTCCCGGCTCCGGGATCCAGCCGTCCGAATGGGACGGATTCGTCCGCCGAGTCCGCAGGCGAGCAGGATTCCGGCAGTTCCGAAGCAGGCTCATCGCTTTCCGGCCTCTTCTCATCCGACTCCTTCTTTGGCAGGGAATACACATTTGACACTTTTATTGTCGGCCGCTCCAATCAGATGGCCCACGCAACCTGCTGCGCCGTTGCGGACAATCCAGCCAATGAATACAACCCCCTCTTCATCTACGGACAGAGCGGTCTCGGAAAGACCCACCTTCTCTATGCGATCGCGAACCGGGTCCGGGAAAACAATCCCTCCGCGAAAATCGTTCTGGTAAAAGGAGAAGCTTTTACCAACGAACTGATTGAGGCCATCCGGCGGGAACAGACCTCCAAATTCCGGGAAAAATACCGTCAGAGCGATGTATTTCTGATTGACGACGTCCAGTTTATTTCCGGTAAGGAAGCAACACAGATCGAATTCTTCAACACGTTCAACGATCTGTACGAAGCCAAAAAACAGATCATTCTGACCTCGGACCGTCCTCCGAAGGAAATCAAAACGCTGGAAGACCGTCTCCGCTCCCGTTTTGAATCGGGAATGGTCGTCGACGTTCAGCCGCCGGATCTGGAAACCAGGATCGCGATCCTTCGCCAGAAGGCGATTCAGCAGAATCTGAGTATTCCGAACGAAGTCCTGAATTTTCTCGGAGAATCGCTCAACGGCAATATTCGGCAGATCGAAGGCGTCATCAAAAAAATCGGGGCCTATGCCGGACTCCTCCATCAGCCGATTAATGTCGACATGGCGAAAGAAGCGATTGCGGATATCACCCCGGGAAAGGAACCCCTGTCTGTTACACAGGACAAAATCATCAACATCGTTTCCGCAAAGTACGGGGTTTCTGCATCCGATATTTTGGGACAGAAGCGGAACAAAGACATCATGCTGGCTCGGCACGTCTGCATCTACATCATCCGCAGTCAAACCGACATGTCGTATCCTTCCATCGGCCGTCTCTTCAACCGGGATCACTCGACGATCATGTCTTCCATTAACACCATCGAGAAAAAAATAGAGGAAGATTCCCAGATGGAAAGCGATATTCACGATATTATCAAGGAAATCAAAAATATGTAAATTCGTTTTTCAGACGATTTCTGCGTGATTTGGTTTTCCACATTTTCAACATGCTTTTCCACAGGGTAAAAAACCCTTGTTTATGATGCTTTTCCACACTTTCAACAGAGTTTCCCACACTTTTATTGACTTTTTTTTCGTTTTCTTCTTCATTTTTCAACCCATTTTATTTATCTCTTTATGATTCCTTTTTCCCTGTCTGAACCGGCATCTTTTTCTCTTTCTCTGTCTGTTATTCCGCTTCTTTTTGCCCCTGTTGGTAACTCTGTGGAGAATGGGGGAGAATCCACTGGGTCATTCCTGTGGAAATCTTAGGACAAGTTCCGCCTTTCTCACCCGTCCTTTTTTTCCCTTCTTTTTACACAGTTTTTCCCGCTCGTTTCCATGGCTTTTCCCGTTCGTTTTACCGTTTTTTTCCTTCCTGACCCGCATTTTCTCGGCTTTTCCCCTTTTCCACACCCACCTACTACGGCTTCTACTACTGACTCTTTTTATTTTGTTTTCTTTGAGAGAAAACGAAACGGTACACCCTTCCGATCCTGTGGAAAAAACAATATGAAAGGACAGATCCTATGAGAATCCTATTTAAAAAAGATATTTTGGTCGCCGCTGTGACAAGAGCAATGTCAGCGGTCTCAACGAACAATACCATTAAGGCAATCGAAGGTATTCGAATCACGGCCCGGAAGGACGGTGTTTGCCTCTTTGATTCCTACGATCTGGAAAAGGGTTTCCATAGTGAAGTTCTTGCGGAATCCGTGGAAGAAGAGGGCGCATTTATTTTCAACGGACAGAAGATGATGCAGTTTGTCCGTGTTCTTCCCGGCGAAACTCTGACCATTGAGGTGGAGGAAAACGGACTTGCCAAAATCAGCGGCGGGGAAAGCGTATTCACTCTGAACACCCTTCCGGGAGAAATGTTCCCGTCTACGCCCGAGCTGTCCGGCGACTGGGAATTCCGTGTTCAGGGAGAGGAACTCAGAGATTCCATACAGAAAACAATGTATGCCGTCGCGGTGAATGATCCAAGACCCGCTCTGAACGGCATCCTTTTCCGCTTCGACGAAGGACACATGGTGCTCGCTGCGACGGATTCCTACCGGCTTGCTGTCTGTGACAAGGAATTCGTCAACGGCAACGGGGAAAGACATTCCATCGTAGTTCCGGGAAAAACCGTAACCGAACTGAACCGGCTTCTCGGGGATGTCCGCGAAGAGGTCACCATTCGTTCGACCAGAAAGCATGTTCTCTTTACATGGAAGAACACGACGTTCTTCTCCAGACTGATTGATGCTGAATACATGGACTATGAGAAGTTCATGCCTAAAAACATCCAAACAAAAGTGTACGTAAGAACAGAGGAACTTCTTCGAGCTGTTGAACGTGCTTCCCTCGTGACGGAAAGCAAAGTGGTCGGACAGGAAAAGAGTTTCGTGCGTCTCACGGTAAAAGAAAACATTCTAGATGTCTATGCTGTTTCGATGCAGGAAACGGCCCATGACGAGATTGAACTGCAGGATATGGAAGGGCAGGAACTCAAGATCGGCTTCGGTTCCAAATTCCTTCTGGATGCACTTCGCGCCTGCGATACGGAATTCATCCGCATCGAACTGGTCAGTGCTTTGATTTCCGCTGTCATTTATCCGGATGACACCTTCGAGGATGAAGCAACAAAGGAAAAGAGAATGAAGCGGTTTGAAAATCGCGGCGTCGTTTCCGAAACCAACCGCCATCTGGTCGTTCCGCTTCATATGAGAGAATCCTGATTCCGTATGAACGTTACCCAGATCGTCCTTCACGATTTCCGGAACATTCTGGAAGAAACAGTATCCTTTACCCCAGGCGTCAACATTCTGTACGGAAAGAACGCTCAGGGAAAAACCAATGTACTGGAAGGGATCTACTGTTTTGCTTTGGGAAAATCGTTTCGGGGAAACCGCGATCGGGAACTGATTCGTTTCGGGTGCGGTCAGAGCAGACTGGAGCTTTCCTTCCGGGACATTAACCGGGAACAGAAAATGGAACTTTCTCTCTTCGAAGAAAAGTCGAGAGAGATGAAAAGAAATGGTGTTCCGATTCGCAAAAGATCCGAATTTGTCGGAACATTCCATGCGGTGCTCTTCTGTCCGGAACATCTGTCCATGATTCAGGGTCCGCCAGGCCAGCGCAGGCAGTTTCTGGACAGTGCCATTTGCCAGTTGAAGCCATCCTATCTCGCCGCTCTTTCCCTGTACGGCAATGTTCTGAAACAAAGAAATGCGCTGCTTCGGGACGAGGACAGGACGGAGGAGGAGCGGCTTCCTCTTTTGGAGGTTCTGACGCAGCAGATGGCGGAATACAACACTCGTATCGTCATCACACGTTCCAGATATCTTCGTCTGCTGGAGCAGGCAGTTTCCTCCTTCCTGTCAGAGATGACGTCCGATCGGGAACGACTTTCCCTTACCTATTGCTCTGACGCGCAGATCGAACTGGAAGATCACCCGGAGCAGATGAAAGACAGTTATTTCCGAAAGTGCATGTCTTATGCGAAACGGGAAATGGCGGCTGGAATTTCTCTGCACGGATGTCACCGCGACGATATCGGGATTCTGCTGAACGGGAAGGAAGCCAAACTGTTCGGAAGTCAGGGACAGGACCGCTCAATCGCTCTTGCGATGAAACTCGGCGAGGGAGAAATCTCCCGGGCTGCAATGGGGGAGTATCCTGTTTTTCTTTTTGATGACGTCCTGAGCGAACTGGATCGGGACAGACAGCGCTATCTTCTCCAGAAACTGGAG
This sequence comes from Clostridia bacterium, assembly GCA_017612655.1. Classification (GTDB taxonomy): domain Bacteria; phylum Bacillota; class Clostridia; order Oscillospirales; family CAG-272; genus RGIG3925. The sequence continues at coordinate 14,878 of JAGAFM010000158.1, forward strand.
GAGAGGCAGGTCATTCTGACTTCCTGCAACAGGGAGCTGTTTGAGGGAATGCATGCTCCGATGATCCGTGTGGAAGAGGGAACATACGAAAGAGAAGAACAAGGATGAGGGTTGAAAAAAGTCATCTTCACATCGGGAACAACCGCACCGTCCGACAGGATGAGATCGTAGGTATCTTTGACATGGATACGGCGACGGTTGCTTCCTCAACGAAACGATTCTTGATCGGGATGCAGAAAAAAGGAAGAATTCTTGACGTATCCGGAGAATTGCCTAAGTCGTTTCTTCTGGCAGGACCGCCCTGTTCCGCGTTCGGGAGGATCGAACCGGCTTTCGTCTATTTTTCCCAGCTCTCTCCTCCGACGCTGATGCAGAGGAGCGGAGAGAGGATCTCTTTTGAAAACAATTCGCAACGAAACAGAAAGGACAGGACTTGAGCATGTCTGAGGAAAGGACTGCGCCGGCAATCCAGACAGAGGGAGCCGTTTATGACGAAAACCAGATTCAGGTGCTGGAGGGACTGGAAGCGGTTCGAAAGCGCCCCGGTATGTATATCGGGACGACGTCGGACGGCGGACTACACCATCTGATTTATGAGATCGTCGACAACTCCATTGACGAGGCGATGGCCGGCGCATGCACGACCATAGACGTGAAACTGCTTCCCGACGGGAGTGTTTCCGTTGAGGACGACGGAAGAGGCGTTCCGGGAGGTATTCATCACAAGCAGAAAATACCGACCCTCGAGGTTGTTTTCACCGTGCTTCACGCAGGTGGAAAATTCGGCGGAACGGGATACAAGATTGCGGGCGGTCTTCACGGCGTCGGCGCGTCGGTCGTCAACGCGCTCTCCGAATGGGTGGAGATTGTGAACTGCAACGAAGGACTCCGGTACACGGAGCGGTTTTCCCGCGGAAAAGTGGACCGGCCGTTCCGATGCGAAGGAAGCTCCGACGGAAAGCACGGACTGTATGTCCGCTTCAAGCCGGATGCCACGATTTTCGAAACCGTTGAATTCAATTACGACACCATCCTGACCCGTATGCGGGAACAGGCGTTTCTGAACGCAGGGCTGAAAATCACGCTGTCCGACTGCCGCGGAAAGCGGGAGGACGGCTCCCCCATGGACATCGAGGAAGCGATTGCCGCTCCCTTGAAGGTCCAGGAACTCTGTTTTGAAGGCGGGATCTGTTCTTTCGTCGAGTATCTGAACAATAACAAGGGCGCGGAACTGGTCCATCCCGACGTCATTTACGTCCGCGGAGAACGGGACGGCATGACCGCGGAAGTGGCGATGCAGTACAACGACTCCTATACGGAGGTTCTCCTGACGTTTGCCAATAACATGGCGACGATCGAAGGGGGCACGCATGAGGTCGGATTCAAGACAGCTCTGACGAAAGCATTCAACGACTACGCGCACAGCAAGGGGTTCTTAAAGGATTCGGATGACAATCTCAAGGGGGAGGACGTCCGGGAAGGCATTTGCGCTGTCGTGTCGGTCAAGCTGCCGGATGCCCAGTTCGAAAGCCAGACCAAGGCGAAACTCGGGAACTCCGAGGTCCGTACGTTCGTTCACACCATGCTTTCGCAGAAGCTGGAGGAATATCTGGACGAGAATCCGTATGCGGCGAAGTGCATTCTGGAGAAAGCCATCACCGCGGCGCGGGCGCGGGAAGCCGCGAGAAAGGCGCGGGAATCCACCAGGAGAAAATCGGTTCTGGAGAGCGCGTCCCTTCCCGGAAAGCTCAGCGACTGCCACGAGCGGAACGCGGAACTGACGGAGCTCTATCTGGTGGAGGGAGATTCCGCAGGCGGTTCGGCAAAGGACTGCCGGGATTCCCACTTCCAGGCGATTCTTCCCCTGCGAGGAAAAGTGCTGAACGTAGAAAAGACGCGTCTCGACAAAGTGTATGCCAATCAGTCGTTGCTTCCGATCATTCAGGCGATCGGATGCGGCATCGGCGAAGAGTTCGACATTGCCAAGCTCCGCTACGGGAAAATCGTCATCATGGCCGATGCCGACGTCGACGGCTCCCACATCTCCATTCTTCTCCTGACGTTCTTCTTCCGTCACATGAGGCCGCTCATCGAGGAAGGACACATCTTCCTGGCCATGCCGCCCCTGTACAAGGTCTACAAAGGGAAAACGGAACTGTACGCTTTCTCGGACGAGGAACGCGACCGCTGCATCGAACAGCTGGGCGGGAACGCGGAGGCGGAACGGTACAAAGGTCTCGGAGAAATGGATCCCCAGCAGCTCTGGGAGACCACCCTGGATCCGGAACGGCGTACGCTGAAACGCGTGACGGTGGAGGATGCCCTCCTCTGCGACGAGACGTTCTCTGTCCTCATGGGGGACAAAGTGGAGCCCCGCCGCCGGTTCATCGAAGAGAACGCGAAATTTGCCGAAAATCTCGATATCTGATAAGAGGGAAACATGAAAGAAGAAAAGCGGGATATTACCTACCCCAATCAGAAAATCGTCCCGATCCGCATGGACAGAGAGGTCCGCAAGTCGTTCATCGAATACGCGATGAGCGTCATTGTGGCGCGAGCGCTTCCGGATGTCCGCGACGGTCTGAAGCCGGTGCACCGGAGAATCCTCTACGCGATGTACGAGGATCACCTGACATCCGACAAGCCGTTCCGGAAATCCGCGACGACCGTCGGTAACGTGCTTGGACGCTACCATCCTCACGGGGACGTGGCCGTCTACGACACCATGGTGCGTATGGCGCAGAACTTCTCCATGCGGTATCCTCTGATCGACGGACACGGAAACTTCGGCAACGTCGACGGAGACGGGGCCGCCGCCTACCGTTACACGGAAGCCAGAATGGCGAAGATCGCGAACGAGATGCTTTCGGACATCGAAAAGAACGTCGTTCCCTTCTCCCCGAACTATGACAACAAACTGAAGGAGCCGGACGTCCTTCCGTCCCGATTCCCGAACCTTCTGGTCAACGGCTCTGTCGGTATTGCCGTCGGTATGGCGACGAACATTCCCCCGCACAATCTCGGGGAGGTCATCGACGGAACGCTGTACTTCATGGAACATCCGGACGCTACGGTCCCGGACCTGATGCAGTTTATCAAGGGTCCTGATTTCCCGACCGCCGCCATGGTGTACGGGACGCAGGGCATTCTGGAAGCTTACACCACGGGAAAAGGAAGAATCTCGGTCCGCGGCCGCGCCGTGGTCGAGGAGGAGAAGCACCGGATCATTATCACAGAGATCCCTTACGCGGTCAACAAGGCGTCTCTCGTCAAAAGTATGGCGGATCTGGTCAACGAAAAGCGCGTGGACGGTGTCACGGACATCCGCGACGAATCCGGACGCGCCGGAATGCGGATCGTCATCGATTACCGCCGGGACGCGAACGGCCAGATTCTTTTGAATCAGTTCTATAAGTACACGCAACTTCAGGATACGTTTGCCGCCAACATGATCGCTCTGGTGCACGGCGAGCCGAAATGCCTGTCTCTGCCCCAGATCCTTCAGGAATACATCAACCATCAGCGGGTGGTTGTCGAGCGCAGAGTCCGCTTCGATCTGGACAAGGCCCTGCAGCGCGCCCATATTCTGGAAGGTCAGATGATCGCCATCGACAACATCGATGAAGTGGTGCGCATTATCCGCTCCAGTCAGACGGTGGCTGACGCGAAGACGGCTCTTATGGATGCCTTCTCCCTGACCGACGCCCAGGCGCAGGCGATCGTCGACATGACGCTCGGAAAACTGGCCGGCCTGGAAAAGATCAAAATCGAGGAAGAGCTCGCGGCCAAAGAGGCGCTGATCCGGGATCTCCGGGAGATTCTGGCGGACGAGAGCCGCCTGGACGGCGTCATCCGTGAAGAGATGCTGGAGATCAAGCGGAAGTACGGAGACGAGCGTCGTACGGAAATTATTCCCGTGGAAGACGAGATTGTACTGGAAGACCTGATCGAGCGCCATCGCTGCGTGATTACGATGACCGAGTCCGGATACATCAAGCGGCTGCCGGTTGACACCTATATGGCGCAGAGGCGCGGTGGCAAGGGCATGATCGGCATGGGAACGAAGGAAGAGGACGTGGTGACGGACGTTTCCATCGTTCCGAGCCACTCCCGTCTGCTGATGTTTACAGACCGCGGCAGAGTCCACATGAGAAAGGCCTACCAGATTCCGGAAGCCAGCCGGACGGCGAAGGGAACCAACCTGGTGAACGTCCTCCCGCTGACCGACGGTGAAAAAGTTACGGCCGTCATCAACCTGGATGGGATCCGCGAAGAGGGATATCTGTTCATGGTGACCCGGAACGGCATCGTGAAGCGGACTTCCGTCAAGGATTTTGACTACTTTACGAAGCTCGGCAAGATCGGAATCGATCTGGACGAAGGAGATTCGCTGGAATATGTCCGCCCGACAGACGGAAAGAAGGACATCATTCTGGCTTCCCGCTTCGGACAGGCGCTTCGGATTCACGAATCCCTGGTCCGCGTCATGGGAAGAACGGCGCGCGGCGTCATCGGAATGAGGATGGCGGAAGGCGACCGGATTGTGGGTGCGGCGGTGGTTTCCTCCGACGAGGCGGAAAACGAAAACCGCTACCTGGTTACCATCACCGAAAACGGATTCGGGAAACTGACCGATCCGGGCGAATACACTTCTCACGGAAGAGGAGGTCAGGGCATCACCTGCCATTCTCTGACGGAAAAAACCGGAAAACTGGTCGGCATCGCGACCGTTTCCCCGGAAGACGAGCTCATGATGATCACGGAAGCTGGAATCGTCATCCGTACGCCTGTTGAGGGTGTCCGGAAATGCGGAAGACATTCGCAGGGCGTCATCGTCATGCGGTTGGCGGAGGGCTCCAGTGTCGTGAACTTCGCTCCAATCTATCCGCTTCCCGAAGAAGAGAAGAAGGAAGAAGAGCCTCAGGGGCCCGTCCTGCCCAGGCTGGAGGACGAAGAGGAACCGGAACTGCCTGCCGATGACGGAGAAGGCGCCGGCCGGATGGGCGCAGGGCAGGAAGACAGCGAACCCGTCTGAAGATGAAAGAATAACAAACTAATATTTGGAGGAGAGTCCATGAAGACCAGCAGCAAGCAGAAAAAGCCGGAAACCGTTGCACCGATCGCTACTCCCGAAGACAGAAAGAAGGCGCTGGAAACGGCGATTTCCCAGATTCGCAAAGCGAAGGGCGCAGGAAGCATCATGCGGCTCGGCGACAACGTCACGATGAACGTCAGCGCAATCCCGACGGGATCGCTGACTCTGGACATGGCGCTGGGAATCGGAGGCGTTCCGCGCGGAAGAATCGTCGAGATTTACGGCCCGGAATCCTCCGGCAAGACGACGGTTGCGCTGCATATCATCGCGGAAACCCAGAAGCTCGGCGGCGAGGCTGCGTTCATCGACGCGGAGCACGCTTTGGATCCTGTCTACGCGAAGAATCTCGGCGTCAACATCGACGACCTGCTGGTTTCCCAGCCGGACTGCGGCGAGGACGCCCTTGAGATTACCGACCAGCTGGTCCGTTCCGGCGCAGTCGACGTCGTCGTCATCGACTCCGTCGCCGCGCTCGTTCCCCAGCAGGAAATCGACGGGGACATGGGTGCAAACCATGTCGGCCTTCAGGCGCGGCTCATGAGCCAGGCGCTCCGGAAACTGGCGGGGGCCATCGCGAAGACCAACTGCGTCGTGATCTTTATCAACCAGCTGAGAGAGAAAGTCGGCGTCATGTACGGAAATCCCGAAGTGACGACCGGCGGTAAGGCGCTGAAGTTCTATGCGTCGGTCCGGCTGGACGTCCGGAAAGTCGAAAACCTGAAGCAGGGCGACACCGTCTACGGAAGCCATGTCAAGGTCAAGGTCGTGAAGAACAAGGTGGCTCCTCCCTTCCGCGTGGCGGAATTCGATCTGCTCTACGGCAAGGGAATCTCCAAGGCCTCCGAAATCGTGGACGCCGCCATGGAGCTGGACATCATTCAGAAGAGCGGCTCATGGTTCTTCTACGAAGGAGAGCGCATTGCGCAGGGGAAGGAAAACACCCGGAAGTATTTCGAGGACAACCCCGACATGATGAAGAAGGTGGAGGATCTGATCAAGGCGCGTCCGGACGCGGGCGGCATTGCCGGCGAGGAGCGCGAACTCTCGGACGAGGATCCGAACGGGGATTCCTTCACGGAGGAAGACGGAGACGACGGGTTCACGGTCAATCTTCCGGATATCGACGGAGAGTAAGGGCGGAGATTCGCCATGGTGTTCATCACGGTAACCGGGGTGGATCCGGTCGAGGGCGCGAAGGGAAAGTTCAGTGTGAAGGTTTCCCTTTCCGACGGGACGCACGAGGAACGGAAAGAGTTTCTTCTGTTCCGCTATTTCTGCAGGGATCTGCCCGAGGCGGGAGAATCCCTGCCCGAAGAGCGCTACGAGGCGATCCGGTCCGCGGACGAATCGTCCCGCGCGGCGATCCAGGCCGTGACCTTTCTGGCGTACCGGGAC
>JAGAFM010000159.1 GCA_017612655.1 Clostridia bacterium
GGGAAGCGGCTCGGCCCCTTCGAAAAGATCCGACGTATCCGGCGCATCGGTGACGGGCTCCAGCGTTTGAGACGCCGCATTTCCGGAGGAATCGCCGGCCGAGGAGCCGGGGACGTCCGCGGGGCCCGCGTCGCCGCAGGAAACAAGGGTTCCGAGAAACAGCGCAGCTGAGAGAAGCAAAAGCAGAAATCGTTTCATGGAAAACCGCCTTTCCCGGATATTTCACCGGATAAATCAAAAGAACAAAAACGCGGGGCAAGGGCATTCGTTTGCCCGGCGTTCCGGCATGTTCGTCCTTTCCCTACCTGTCTCCGCAGGCAGCGGGTTCGATCGTCAGAACGGTCGGTGCCCTTCGAACCGCAATCCGGGTCCATTCAGGCCTTCCGTCCTCCGATGCCGTTCCGGTTCCCGTCTTGTCTCCGTAACGGTACCGGAAGGACTGCCCGGCGGACAGACGGAACTTTTGAAACCTTCGGAGAGTCAGGTCCGCAACGGACTCGGACGGGAGGGAAACCCGGGTCTCCCATTCCTCCGGAGAAAGAAGCCGCAGGGCTACGGAAAAGCGGGTTTCGGAGTCCTCCAGAACGTTCCAGCGGAAAAAGCCGTTGACTTGTCCCGCATCCGTCCGGTCCGTTTCGTCCGGCCACGGAATCCTGTCGTCGGTCGAAGCGTTCGTGAAGACGGGGTATGCCTCGTCTCTGGAGAAGGAAAACAGATCCACGGACTGAATCAGGTCATTGACCGGGCGGATCTGGTCGTCCCGATAGGCATGCCCGAACGGGCCCCAGAAACCGAAAAGCTGATATTTCCGTTCCCGCATTCCGCGGTACAGGACTTCGTGTCCGGCAGACCAGGAGTCGTTCTGAGCGGAGTAGTCGATTACGAGAGGAGGATCCGGAACGGAAAATCCCTCCGGAGCCGGCGTGTCCAGGCAGCACCGGTCCGCGGCGTGCCGGACTCCTGCGGGGACATTCGCTTTGATCGCGGCGAACAAGTCTCCCCGGCGCAGGGCAAGCCCGAGCGCTCCGCTTCCCCCCATTGAATTGCCGACCGCGTAGATCCGGGAGCAGTCGATCGGAAACCGTTCCGTCACCCAGTCCAGCGCGCGGAGGATTCGATGTTCCACGGGCTGGAGGCCCGTCCCCGAGCGGGAGCGATCCCCCTCCCCTTTGGCATTGATTCCGCCCCACCACCAGTCGGTCTGCTCATGCTCCCTGCAGTCCAGGGAAAGCATGAATGCGCCCAGGTGGGGATAATAGATTTCATATGGTCCGGCGCGCTGAATGTCCGCCAGATTCTGGAAAAGACTGTCTCCCCCGGAATGGAAGGAAACCACCAGCGGGTAACTCCTGCCCGGCTGCTCCCCCTCCGGGTGGATGACGGCGAAAGCGTCCCACTGATCTGCCCGGTACCCGCACTCCGTGCCGGACTTCTGACGAAAAACATCAACCTTGCGTCCGTGAAGGACCGCGCCGTTCTCGATCACGAGGGAAGCCGTCTCAAACATCTCTTTCCTCCTGTGGAAACCGGAGGGGACCCTCCCCTTCTTTCAGGGAGAAGAAAACCCCTCTCTCGGAATGGATCTGCCGTTTGCGCAGCCGACATTTCCCCCGATTAAGAGTACCACACAAAGTCTGAAAAGTCAAGTTTTTTCGGGAACAATAGGAGGGCCCCGGCGGGAACCGTTCAAAGGGATCTGCGATGGAATCGAAAGAAGCCTCCGCCCCGAAAAAGAGGCCTATACCCGCTCCGGCTTTGACGGAATCCCGGCTCTAAAAGCGCAACGCGAGAAAAGCGGGCCAATCCGCAGATTGGCCCGCCTGATTCAATAACCGGCTCGTGTCCGAAGCATTCAGATCGTCTTCCACACACCGGCCGAAAAGAGCGGTTTTTCCGTCAGCTGACGGTTCTCACCATTTTCGGAACGCGTTCATATTGGAAGTGAAGGTGTCGCGCATGTATCCGATGACTTCCTTCATCGGACCGGATACGGCATCATAGGCCAGATTCAGAGCATCCAGCATCTCATGAGCTTTTCCCGAGTCCTTCACAAAATACTTGTAGTAGACGTACGGGGTCGTGTGATGGTTGATCTCTGCCCGGTAAGTCGCCGTGCCCGAATCCCAGCCCTCTTTGATCAGGCGGTAATAGTCCTGCATGTAGCCGGAAGCATCTCCGTAGACTTTGTCGCAATAATCAACGATCAACGCGGAGACATCCTCCCACGGGTTCCAGGCGAGCTTGGAATAAATCCAGTAAATCATCCCGTTCAGATCCCATCCGTGGGAAGGAAACAGCTGATCGTCCGGATCCGCCCAGTCCCATTTTCCCGGCGTGTCGCCTACGCCTTCCGAAGACACCCCTATCAGTCCGAGGGAAACGTAATGCTGGAAATCAGCCTGGATCCGGTCCCAGATCGGGCGGGTAACCCGGTTGCTCGCCTTCCAGCAGCCGTAATAGTTGTACATGGAGATATTCTTTGTTTTCTCCGCATAGGTCCGAAGCCAGTCCCCGTACCGGGTCAGTGCATATTCCATCGGTTTCCCGCGGGTCACGTCCGAATCGAGGGGATTGCACATGTCTTCCTTGATGACGGCGTCGTAAAGGATCACGTTGTCTTCGATTTCGCAGGCCGGCGGACAGTTTGCCACGCCGTAGACATAGGTCCCGATTTTCCCGTCCGGAATCGTCTCTTTGACCTTCCGCGCCACTTTGTTGATGAACGTCATGAATACCGTGCTGAGGTAGTTTTCGTCGCCGAACTCCACGAACTGGCCCGGAGCGTACTCGAACGGCTCGTTCTCTTCGGGAACCTGATGCGGATAGGGGACGTTGTCCTCCTCTCCGACGAACGCCGCATAATAACCGGATTTGAGCTGCTCGACGCAGGCGGCGGCGATTACCTCCACGGTCTTCTCCGACATGAAGTTGACGTGAGGAGATGCGGAGGGAGACAGACGGTTCCCTTCCTCATCCGTATTCCAGTATTCGGTTTCCTCCGGATCGTAGAGCGGACTGCCCTGGAGAAGGGATTTGATATATCCTCCGACAGGAACGGCATGGAGGGCGTTAGCAGAATTGAAGTTCAGTTTGTTCCGGGACCACATCAGGGCTGTGGATGTGCTGCTCCATCCGGGGATCCATCCGCGGATCTCAAACGGGGATTTTTCCCGGTAGTCCGTTTTGAGAACCGTAACCTCCGGCTGTTCCTCGTAGATCAGTCCGAGGTCCTCGTCCGCCCGGACCCAGAGCACGCCCAGATTCTCTTCGATCCAGTCGTATGCCCCGTTCAGGGCGCCGCGGGAAATGTTTCCGAAAATATAAATGTCTTTTCCCAGCGTCCGGATCGCGAATCCGTCCGAGCACCATCTCGCGCCCGCCTCGGGATCTCCCGTGTCGGCCAGCCAAGCAATGTCGTCCGGGAACAGTTCTCCGACAGCCGGGAAAGAGGCGGGGGAACAGACAATCAGGGATCCGTATTCCTCTCCGGGTCTTCCGACGATCGGAAGTTCTGCGCCGGTGACTTTCTGAATATGGAAGCGGAGTTCCTCCGCCGCGGTCGTTTCGGTGGCGTCCGCTCCGGCGGGGACCACAATCGTTCCGATAACGGTTCCGTCCGCACTTTTCACGGCTTCGGGAATGACCAGATCTGCGGGGAGCGGCTCGGCTCCTTCGAAAAGATCCGCCGTATCCGGCACGTCGGTAATGGGCTCCAGCGTCTGGGACGCTTCATTCCCGGAGGTGTCTCCGGCGGAAGAACCGGGAACGCCGGAGGGCGTCTCGCTTCCGCAGGAAGCAAACGCGCCTAGAAGCATCAGCAGAGCAAGAATGAAAACAAAAAACCGTTTCATAATGAGCTTTCCTTTCTGCCTGATTATCCGGTCTTTTTTGGGGGTTCTTACCATCCGTGGAAGCTGCTCAGATTCTTCCAGTAGCAGTCCCGAATGTATCCGATCACTTCCTTCACGGGTCCGACCGCCTCCTCATAGGCGCTGTTCAGAGTATCAACCACGTCGTGACCGATCCCTGCTTTATAGATCGCATCCCTGTAGAAGAAGGAGTAATGTTCGCCGTGATTGAGTGCCCTTTTGTACGTCTTGGAAACGGTTTCCCAGGAGTTCTCGAGAATCCGGTAGTATTCCCGCATGGATTCCGCGGCAGGTCCGTATACCTTCTCGCAGAATTCGTCAATCAGGGACTGGAGATCTTCGTACGGATTCCAGGATAGCTTTCCATAGAGCCAGAAGCTGAGTGCGTTCATATCCCAGGCCCGGTGCCCGCCTTCCAGCCCCAGTTCCTGGAACCAGACATGCTGACCGGTCTCATCCGCACAGCCTTCCGGATTCAGACCGATAATCCCGAGTTTCACATAATCCTGAAAGTCCGTCTGCATCCGTTTCCAGATCGGCCTCTCCGCGTAGGCGAGGATTTTGGAGCAGAGATAATAGTTGTAGACGGCAATTTTGTCGGTCTTCTGACTCCATTCCACAATCCAGTCGCAGTAACTCTTCACCGCGTCGGAGACTTTCTTCTCTTTGATGGCGGTGTCGCAGAGGGGATAGCACATGTCCTCGTTGATCGGAGCGAAAACGATGTAGACATTGTCCTCGATCTCGCAGGCCGGCGGAATCATCTCAATCCAGTAGGCCCACGTCCCGACCATTCCGTCCGAAACCGATTCGCGAACGATTCTGGCAACCTTGTTGACCATGGTGTGGATGACCGTGGAGTAGTAATTCTCGTCCTCCGGATTCACAAACTGTCCGGGCGCGTATTCGAACGGCTGCGTGTCGTAGGGAACGTAGCGGGCCCCGCCGTTGTCTTCCGCGCCGAGGAACACCTTCCGTGTTCCAGTGTTCTGCATCGTCTGGATGACGGAGGCGGCGAGAGCCTCAATCGTCTTTTCGCTGAAGGGGTTAGGCTGCAGGGAATCCGCAGCGGAAATGGGATTCCCTTCTTCGTCGGTCTGCCAGTATTCCGTTTCTTCCGGGTCATAGATCGGGCTGGACATCAGAACGCCCTTGATCGTGTGACCGAACGGCAGATAGTAGGGATCCGTACTGGAAACCCAGACCGCGTTTTCTTTGTTTCGGGAACAGACTCTCTGCGCTGCGGGAACGGTGGAAGAATCGATGTTCGTCAGAGCGCACAGATTCCAGCTGCGGTATTCGAAGGGGGATTTCTCCCGGTAGTTCACTTTGGAGATCGTAACGGACGGGGTCTCGTCATAAAAGGTTCCCTTTTCCTCGTCCGCCCAGACCCAGAGAATCCCCAAATTCTCCTCCAGCAGGTCGTAGGCGCCGTTCAGCGCGCCCC
>JAGAFM010000160.1 GCA_017612655.1 Clostridia bacterium
AACAAATACGAATTCATCCACGCTTTTTCCGAGCATATCATTCCCTTCTACGAAGAGGAAGGATAAACGGAAAATCCGAAATCAAGTCCGCTATTGGTCCACATAATACTGCTGAAAAGTTGCCGAGGAAGTGCATGGGATGCGATTTCGGATGATTTGGTGCCATGTTCCTCCCAAACAAGGATAAACCCTTGTACCCGGTCCGGACCTTCATTTCCCATGTTCAGAAAAACAATTGTAAAGGAGAAGCGGGGTACGGTTCCTCTGCAGCCTGCAGGGTTTTCCGTTCCCCCGCCACTGTTTCCATGAAAACGATCTTTCTCTCCGAATGCGGAATCACGCCGGACAGAGACTGGCTCCCTGCCCTGGCCGAACTCTTCCGGAGCAATCCGGCCGACTGCGAATTTGTCTTTGCCCCGGGCGACTACCGCCTGACCGGATGGCAGCAAAGACCTCTTTCCCTTTCCAACACCGTGTCCCTTCCTGTGCGAAACCTCGGAATCGTACTTGAAAACATGAAAAACATCCGGATAAAAGGATCCGGGGCGCGGCTGTTCTGCGAAGGCCGGATGCAGCCCCTGACCCTGCTCGGATGTGAGAATATCTCCGTCGAGGACTTCGCAATCGACTGGAAGAAGCCGATGGTTGCGGAAGGCATCGTCACGGCGTTCTCCGATTCCTCCGTCGATCTTTTCATCGACCCGGACGTCTTTCCGCATACCTTCGAGGACGGGAAACTCCTCTTCGACATCGGCGGGTATTCCTCGGAAATCTGCGGCATCATGCAGTTCGACGCTAACACCCGAACCGTGCGTCGGACAACGGGAGACGACTTCGATCTCGGCGCGGTCCTCGAAGCTCTCGGGGATCACGTTTACCGCTTTGCGGCAAGTCATCCCGATACCGCGGTCGGGAACATCGTGGTTCTCCGGCACAACGAACGGGAACATGCCGGGATCTTCGCGGAAAAAAGCAGGAATCTCACATTTGAACGGATAGATTTTTACAGCTGCGGCGGACTGGGCTGCCTCTGTCAGTTCTGCGACACGCTGATCTTCCGGGAGGTGAACTTCCTTCCGAACCGGGCTGCGGGCAGAACCGTCGTCAGCGGCAGGGACGACGGGATGCACATCACCTGCTGCAAAGGAACCGTCACCGTGGAAGGATGCAGTTTCCTCGGCCTGATGGACGACCCGATCAACGTCCACAGCTGCTGCGTCCCCGCCGCCGAATGGCTGGACGAAAAGACGGTCCGCTGCCGGTACGGTCACCGGGATGCCCACGGATTCGAATCCTGGGCGGAACCGGGAGACGAGATCGTCTTCATCGACAGGAAGTGTCTGGCACAGCTCGGAACCGCGCGTGCAGTCTCTTTTCTCCGGGAAGATGACAAAACGTTTGTTCTGACCCTGGATCAGGCAGTCCCGGACGCGATCCGCGCCGGGAACATCGCCGTCGACAACATCAGCAACACGGCTTCCTTCGTCTGCGAAAACAACCGGCTCGGAAGCTGCCGGGCACGCGGCGTTCTCATTTCGACACCGAAACCGGTCGTGATTCGGAACAACTGGTTTGAATCCTCCGGTTCCGCCATTCTTGTGGCGGGGGACGCAAACGGATGGTTTGAATCCGGCGAATGCCACGACGTGGAAATCGAGGGCAACATATTCACGGATTCCTGTCTCTCCTCCATGTATCAGTTCTGTGAAGGCGTCATCAGCGTCTGTCCCGTGGTCCCGAAGCCGGAGACGGACAAGCCGTTTCACAAGAATATCCGGATCCACGACAACGTTTTCGACTCCCCGGACGTCCCGGTACTGTACGGATTCTCCTGCGACGGACTCCGTTTTGAGAACAACCGCATATTCAAAAGTCCGCGCGCGGAAAAATGGCATCCCGGGAAGGCAATGATCCGTCTGGAATACTGCCGGAACGCCGTCGTTTTCGGAAATATCTGGGAGGGTCCCTTCTCTCTGGAACGGTTCTCGGCAGATCCGGAAACCTGTACCTTCACGACCGACGAAACCGGTCAGGACAAATAGAAAACCGCCTCATACCATCCCCTTCTCCGCTTCAGGGAGAATCGGGAACAAACAGATATGCACCCCAAAAGTCAGAAACTTCTGTGGTGCATATTTCGATTCTTCGTTTCAGTTCATGGTTCCGTCTCCAGCCCTGAGGCCGAAACGTTTTTTTGCAGATGCAGCCCGTCGTCCGTGACGGTGCAGCGGCGAGGCACAGGCAGTGGACTATCCTTCCTTCTGCGCCATTACGATCAGCAGTGAAAGTCCTTCCACGATCAGCGCGGCGCCGGTGAACTGCATCATCAGGCCGGGGAAATACGCTGAACAGGCGAACACGATCGCGGCCAGAACGAGCGTCGCGACGCCGAGCACGAGCGAAACGGTAAAGGCACCCTTTTTTCCGTTCCTCAGCTTCAACGCACGGAAGAGCATCAGGATCGCACCGTAGCCGAGCAGGACGGCCGCGATGACCGGGAAATGCAGCGCGAGGAAATCCGCGAAGACAATGGCCAGAACGCCGACGATGATCTGCAGGATTCCGACGATGAGATCGACGGCACGGCGGTCCTTTTTCTCTTTCTTCGCAAAGAACAGGACGCATTTGATCAATCCCATGACGAGGAAGCCGTTCCCGATCCATGTGAACAGGATCTTCAGCGACGACTGCGGCCAGAGAATCATGACTACCCCGAGGGCGATCAGCAGAATCGCGTCTACGATGTAGTTTTTGAGAGCGCCGGATACTTTTTTCATGGGCGATACCTCCTCAAAGATGTTGATTCAGGCGGCAGCGGTTTTCTCCCTGCCGCCCGGAAGACGGACTTCCGCTTCGCGGTTGATATGTCTGCGTTGAGTCATTGAAACCGCTTACCGTGCGGACATACGGGCACGCGTGAATCAATTTCTTATGCTCAGTTTTTTGATCAGAACAGTTCTCAACAGAATCGGTTGCGTTTTTTCGGTCCTCTTCGATTATAACAGATTTTTGACGGCAGATCAATTCTATTTTGTTGCTGTGGCAAAAAAGCACTCCACACTGAAGTGGCAAACGAAGGCTGGACGGTGTGTGTTCACGAACCGGGCAGTCCAATCCGATTCGTTTCAGAAAAACCGGGTTCGACACAACTTGGACACATTCGGAGAATAGAATAGAATAGAAGCGCCCTCAAGGGAAAGAGCGCGCAACGCAATGACGGAGAGGAGGAAAACCGGATGGCAAGGATTCTGATCGTGGAAGACGAGCTGCCGATCAACGACCTGATCAAGAAGAATCTCTGTCTGGTCGGACACGAGTGCGCCCAGGTCTTCGACGGAAACGACGCCCTCGACGCAGCCCTGACCGGTCACTTCGACCTAATCCTTCTGGACGTGATGCTCCCCGGCCTCTCGGGCTTTGAGATCATCGCCCGGATCCGGGATACGGGGACACCCGTCATTTACGTCACGGCGAAAGGGGCGCTGGCGGACCGGCTGAAAGGCCTGCGTCTCGGGGCGGACGACTACATCGTCAAGCCCTTTGAGATTCTGGAGCTCATCGAGCGGGTGGACGCCGTGCTCCGCCGGGTATACGGGGCGTCCGACACGTTTTCCTTCGACGGCATCACCGTGGATTTCCGGTCCCGGCTGGTTACCCGGGACGGTGCGGAAGTCGAACTGACCCCGAAGGAGTTCGATCTTCTGGAGGCCCTGATCAAGAACCGGAACCTGGCGCTGTCCCGCGACCGGCTGATCTATCTGGTGTGGACCTACGACTTCGACGGCAACGACCGGACGGTGGACACCCACATCCAGCGTCTGCGGAAGAAGCTGGGAATCGAAAACCGGCTCAAAACGGTCTTCAAGACCGGCTACCGGCTGGAGGTGTGACGATGCGGATGCGTTTCTGGCAGAAAACCTATATCCTGACGCTGATCCTGTTTCTTTTCTGCCTCTATCTCGGACTGTTTTCCCTCGCCTTCTACACCTACGGCAAAAACGTCCAGAACATGGAAAGCGTCTGCCGGGCGGAGCAGGACTATCTTCTGAAGTCCTTCGAACGGGATTACGCGGCCATGACGGAAGCGGGCTCCGCCAGTCCCTCCCTGCTCATGGAATCCTACGGAAGCTTCTACCGGGGGAAACAGGTTCTCCTCCAGTTCGGGACGGAGGACTCCGTGATCTACTCAACCTTCCCGAAGGACGCGGAACCGGATTCGAAGAGCGGAACGCTGACCCAGATCCGGATCGGCGGAAAGCGGTACGTCCTGATCACCTCCGACGTCTGCGACGGGAACTACGTGCTCCGCTACGCGAAAGACGCATCCTCCCTGGACGAGGAATTCCGTGCCCTCATGATCACCTACGCCGCGGTTGCGGCAGCGGTTTCCCTCGTGCTCGCCATCGCCCTGCTCTTTCTGCTGAAGAAACTGTCCCTGCCGCTGCAGCGGCTGCAGAAGGCGACGGAGGCGATCACCTCCGGAGACCGGACCGTCCGGGCGGACGAGTCGGGAAAAGACGAGTTCGCGGATCTCGGAAAAAGTTTCAATCAGATGGTGGAGACCATCGACGGGCAGATGCAGAAGCTCGCCGAGGACGCGGAGCGCAAGCAGATGCTCGTGGACAACATGGCGCACGAAATGCGGACCCCGCTGACCTCCATCCGGGGCTACGCCGAATACATTGAGAAGGCCGCCGTGCCGGAAGAGGAAAAGAACGACGCTGCCGGACGGATCGTCCGGGAGTCGGACCGACTCAAAAAAATCTCGGAGAAGATTCTCGACACCGCTTTCCTGCGCAACAATCCCGTCAAGCGGGAGCCGGTCGATCTCTCTTTCCTGCTGGCCGAGACCAAAGAACGGCTCTCCGGGAAAGCGGAGGCGTGCGGGGTCACCGTCAGAAGCGACCTGCAGCCAGGCCGCGCGGACGGGGATCCGGTCCTTCTCTCCCTGCTCTTCGACAACCTGACCGAAAACGCGATCAAGGCCTGCGCGGAAGGCGGCACCGTGACGCTTTCCTCCTCCGGCCGGACCGTCACCGTTTCGGACGACGGAAAAGGCATGACGAAGGAACAGCTTTCCCACATTACGGAGCCCTTCTACCGGACGGACAAGAGCCGTTCCCGCGCGGAAGGCGGAGCGGGCCTCGGACTTGCCCTGTGCCGGCAGATCGTCTCCTCCCACGGGGCGGAGATGACTTTCGAATCGGAGCCCGGCAAAGGAACGCAGGTTTTTCTGAAATTCTGAACCCTGCGACAATTCCGACATAACTCGGTGACAACAGGGGTGTATCCTGTAGGCACAACGGAAGGAACCGACGCTGAAATCCCCTGAAAGGAGCAAATTCACCATGAAAGGAATTTTCAAGATCATCGCACTGACGATGGGACTGATCCTTCTGTTTTCCGGGGCCCTGCTGGCCGGCACCTACGCGCTGGCCGAGTCGCCAGTCGGGGAGAAGGATCACGAGGTCGACCGGTTTACCGATGCGTCGCTGTTTTTGAGCGCCGCGGAATCCGGCCCGACGCCCCAGTCGGATCTGCAGGAGAAGTTTGACGTGTATTCATTTACGGAAACGATCGAAGGCGAAACGAGAGAGGACGGAACCCCCAAAACCCGTCTGATCTTCTTCTCGGAGGAACAGGTAGAAGATCTGTACTGGCGCAGGCAGGCGGGAGAGCTGTTCACTCTATCCTACGACGAGATCCTGTACCTCATCAGCGACTCGATCCGGCAGTATCAAAGCCATGACCAGATCATTCTGAGAGAAGCCAACCGTCTGGGACTCACCGAGGCCGGGCCTCAGAGTTCCTCCAGCTACATCATCGACTGCATTCACGACGCGTATCCCGGCCTCTCGTTCCAAGGCGAACAGTACTGGTATTTCCGGATGATGGACGACCTGTTCCGCATCATCACCTACCGGATTACCATGCTGGATTCCTCCTTCTGCCGGTACGACCGCTGGGTCGGAGGAGACGGAAGCATCTTGATCGCCATTGAAGGCGAGGAGGAGGCGGTCCCGGCAAACGCGGTCAGCAGAGATTCGGATCAGGTCATCAAGGCGTCCGATCTGCACCTGTTCGCTTCGCACGAGGAAACCGTCTATCTGAAATCCTTTGCGGACTCCGACAGTCCTCTCTCTTTGAAGCAGACCGCCGCCATGGACTACGGACTCTATGAAACGGCCTGCCGTCGGGCGCTCAGTTCCGTCGTCAGTTCCGTCTATGCGCCGGAGTGGACTTCCGGAACAGTTTCGGGTGCTCCCCTCCTGATCTTCTCCTTCATGAAAGGAACGCACCGCATCGACCGGATCGAAACGGATACCCTCACCCCGTCCCCCGATATGCCGGTCCCGGAGACGCTTTTCCCGACTCCCGAACTGAAGCAGCTGGAACCGGTCTACGATCCGACCGCGGAAATCGCGAAAACGCACGAACGGAGCGAATCGGAAATCCTGGCCCTGGAGCAGGTGCCGGGTTACGACGTGTCGATCCCGACCCAGGCCTACCCGCTGAAGTATTATGAAAACGGCGTGGACGGAGACGGAAACGGCCTGAAACCCGGGATGACGTTTGCCGAAATGGTGGAAGAGTTCGGCCTTCCCTATAACGGATTTACGTCCGGCTTCTTCACCCTGATCTATTACACGGACACGGAAAAGCCGATCGTCGTGTACATGACCACCCGTCAGAGCGCCCTGCCGGAATTCGAATACGAGATTATGGACATCTCCTGGCCGGAAGGCTGACGAAGACGCCCTCCGCCGGGCCGGAAAGAACCGGCGGAAGAGCCGCGCCGAAGCAGTCATGTGACCCGCCGAAAACAAAAGCGCGCCGCGAGGGACACTTGCCATAGAGCAGGCGTCCCTCGCGGTTTGTTACGGGTTTGATGCGAATTGATCAATGATATCGTATCA
>JAGAFM010000161.1 GCA_017612655.1 Clostridia bacterium
ATCATGACATTGTCCTCGATTTCGCAGGCGGGGGGCTCGATTCCGATCCGGCAGATGAACGTTCCGACAATCGCGTCGGGGAAGGCTTCCTTGACTTTGCGGGCAACCTTGTTGATCATCATGAAGAACGCAGTGGAATAGTAGTTCGCGTCTTCCGGCTGGAGATACTGACCGGGAGCGTACTCGAGCGGCTCGGTATCCCAGGGAACGTTTCGCCCGTATCCTCTCGTGTCCTCTTCGCCGATGAAACCGAAACGATAGTTCGGGTCCGCTTCCATCCAGGCGATGAGCGTTGCCGCCATGGCGTCCGCCGTTTTGTCGCTGAACGGATTGACCTGTTTGGATCCGCTTTGCCAGAGGCAGTTCCCCTCTTCGTCGGTTTCCCAGTATTCGGTTTCGTTCGGATCGAAGATCGGACTGTAGTTGATAAGCGAGAAGACGGAGTGATAGCATTTGCTTGAGACCATTCCGAGGTCCGGAACTTCGCCGCAGATGTTGCATTTGTTCCGGGCAATCATGAGTGCGTTGGTCCGTTCACCGCCGAACAAAAAGCCTCGGGTGGTAAAGGGGGATTTTTCCCGATAGTCGATTTTTGCAATGGTCGCTTCTTCCAGTTCGTCGTAGATGAGTCCCAGACTCTCGTCGGCACGCGTCCAGAGCACGCCCAGATTGTCTTCGATCAGATCGTAGACGCCGTTCATGGTGCCTTTGGAAATCGTGCCGAGAATGTAGATGTTGTCGCCTGCCTGACGGATGGCAAAACCGTCTTCTCCCCACTTTCCTGTTTCTCTGGATCCGCGGTCCGATAGCCAGGCAATGTCATCCGCGAACATTTCGGAAACGGCGGGCAGGGTATCCGGAGTTGCAAGGATGATGGAGCCGTATCCTTCGCCCGGACGTGAAACGATCGCAAAGTCAGCTCCAAGAACTTTTTTCAGGTGATACTGAAGGTCCTGCGCAGCAAACTGAAGGATGGCATCACCCTCTGCAGCTTTGGGGAGGACGATCGTTCCCAGAACCGCTCCGTCTTTCGTTTTCAGACACTCGGGGATCGAGAGTTCCTCAGGCAGGGGATCCGCTCCTTCAAACGGATCGGTTTCCGGTTCTTTGGGTTCCTCTGTTGCCGGTTCCGAAGCGGATGAGCTTCCGGAAGTTTCTTCAGAGGAAGAAGGAGCCGACTGCGGTGCCTCGCCGCAGGAGACGAGCAGAGGCAGAAGCATCAAAAGGGCCAGAAGAATTGAAAAGAACGCTTTCATGGTCATTTCTCCTTTTTTTATTTATCAGAGGTGAAAGAAACAGCGAATATCGGATGATGGGAGGAGCGGTTCTAAGAATGAGACGGAATCAGAAACTCCTGAAACTGCTCATGTGGAATTTGACGCAATCCCAAATGTACAGGATTCGATCCTTAACCGGACCGGAGGCGGCATTGTAAGCCTGTTCCAGCGTATCCAGAAGAGGATGTCCGATTCCCTGATTTTTGACGCAGCGTTTGTAAAAGTCGGAAAAGTGGAAGGTCAGGGTAGTGGCTCCCTTGTAGCTTTCCTTAAATCCGTTGAAGCCCTGTTCCAGCAGACGGTAGTATTCCTGCATGTACGGAGACGCGCCGCCGTAGACCTTGTCGCAGAAATAGGTGATCAGCGAGGGGATATCTTCGTCCGGATTCCAGAGCAGTTTCTGATACAGCCAGCATAGTAGTTCGTTCATGTCCCAGTAGTTCTGGCAGTTTCCTCTCGGCCCGTCCAGGTTAAGCCAGCCGCTTTCGCTTTGAACATCCGATTCCCCGTCGGAAGAGATGCCGTCGACGCCCAGTTTCGCAAGCCCCTGAAGATCTTCTTGAATGGTGTACCAGATCGGCCAGCTGTATTCTGTTCCGGAATAATTGCAGAGATAATAAACCCAGAAGATGGCGGAAGAGGTTTTTTCCACCCATTGCGGGATATACTTCCAGTGGATCAGTGACGCGCGGTTTGTAACCCGGTCGTCTATCGAGGGATCCAGCATCGAAACGGTCATGTCCTGATCGACCGGAGTATAGCAGATCATGACATTGTCTTCCATTTCGCAGGCGGCGGGTTCGGATCCGCAGAGAAGAACGAAGGTGCTGACCCGCCCGTCCGGCACCGCGTCCCTGACTTTCCGGGCAATCTTGTTCACCATGGTATGCCAGACCGTCGAATAAAAGTTGTATTCCGTAGGATCGATAAATTCTCCGGGCGCGTATTCGAACGGTTCCGTATCGTACGGAACGTTTCTTCCATGACCCTGGTTGTCGAGTTCTCCGACACACATGCAGCGGATGTCCGGGTTTGCCTCCATGGTGGCGATAATGGAGGCAGCCATGGCGTCGATCGCCTTCTCGCTCCAGGGGTTGATCTGCCTGGAACCTTCCTGCCAGAGACAGTTTCCGGCTTCATCCGTTTCCCAGTATTCGGTTTCCTCCGGGTCGTAGAGAGGGCTGGTCAGGAGAAGTTCGAAGGTTGTGTGTCCGGCAGTGAAGGGTTCACCTCCGAATTTGGTATAAAACCCGAGTCCGAATCTGGTGTTGCATTTATTCCGCGTCATCATGAGCCCGGTAGCGTAATCGCCCCCGAACTGGCATCCTCGGATCGCGAACGGAGATTTTTCACGATAGTCGATTTTGGTGATTGCTGCTTCTTCGAGTTCGTCGTAAATGAGGCCGTTTTCCTCGTCTGCACGGATCCACAGAACGCCCAGGTTGTCTTCGATCAGGTCGTAGACGCCGTTCATCGCGCCCTTTGAGGTGTTCCCGATGACGTAGATGTCATCACCGGACTGACGGATCGCGAAGCCGTCCGAACCCCATTTGCCGGTTTCTTTGGAACCGAGATCCGCAAGCCATGCGATGTCATCC
>JAGAFM010000162.1 GCA_017612655.1 Clostridia bacterium
CGGCATGCCGGAACGCCATACCTTCAGAAACATCTTGGGGGATCACTATGATTTTTTCCAGCCTGGAATTTCTCTTCGTTTTTCTCCCCGTCACCATTCTCCTATACTATCTTCTGCCGAGGCCGCTGAAAAACACGGTCCTTTTGGTGATGTCCCTCATCTTCTACGGTGTCGGTGAGCCGATCTACATCCTTCTGATGATCTTCACCATCTTCGTCGACTACATCTGCGGTTATCAGGTCGGCATCTGGAAGGAATCCCGACCGGGCCGCGCCAAAGCGGCTCTGATTGCGGCGATTGTGCTAAATCTGCTCCTCCTCGGATTTTTCAAATACTACGATTTCATAGCCGTCAATCTTTCCGCGCTTCCGTTTATCAGCATCAAACCGCTTTCTCTTACTCTTCCGATCGGGATTTCGTTCTATACATTCCAGATCATGTCTTACGTAATCGACGTCTACCGGGGCGCCGCACGCATGCAGAAGAATCCTTTTCTGGTTGCAACTTACGTCACGCTGTTTCCGCAGCTCATTGCCGGGCCGATCGTCCGATATCAGGACGTGGATGACCAGCTGTCAGACCGAAAGGAATCCGTTGCCCTGTTTGCTTCCGGACTGAGAACTTTTACATCCGGTCTGGCGAAAAAAGTGCTGCTTGCCAACACGGCCGCTTCTCTCTGCGAAGCCGCTGCTACCTCGGATTCCCTCTCCGTATTCGGAGCCTGGGTCGGGATCGTTTACTACTGTTTTCAGATCTATTTCGATTTCTCCGGTTATTCCGACATGGCCATAGGCCTCGGAAAAATGTTCGGGTTCCGCTTCCTTGAAAACTTCAATTATCCGTACATCTCCCAGTCCGTCACCGAATTCTGGAGAAGATGGCATATTTCACTCAGCACCTGGTTCCGCGAGTATGTGTACATTCCGCTCGGGGGCAACCGTGTGGACAAGAAATGGAAGTTGTACCGAAATCTGTTCATCGTCTGGTTTCTTACCGGGATGTGGCACGGCGCCAACTGGAATTTCATCCTCTGGGGTCTTTACTACTTCCTGCTCCTCGTGGTGGAGAAGGCGTTTCTGCTCAGATTCTTGGAAAAAGTTCCATCCTTCTTCCGTCACGTCTACGCTTTGGTTTTCATTCTGTTTGGCTGGCTCATCTTCTACTTTACCGACTCCTCACAGGGATTTACCTATCTTCAGACCATGTTTGGAATCGGGAGCAGCGGAATCTGCTCGGCAACCGATCTGTATGACCTGCTTCGCAACGTTCCCTTCCTCGTTGTAAGCGTCGTCGCCTGCCTTCCCGCTCCGAAAGCGCTCTTCTACCGTCTCTACGAAAAGAAGCGATACTTCCCGTATCTTGCGGCCGCGGGAACCGCCGTCCTCTTTCTGCTTTCCGTGTCCTATCTCGTCGACGGTGCGTACAATCCCTTCCTCTACACGAGATTTTGAGGTGCTTCGATGAAGAAACAGCTGCAAAACGCGATCCCCTATCAGGAAGAGACCAACCAGAGACTTGACATGCAGATTCAGAAGGCAGGAACCTGTCGCGTGTCCAACCTGCTGCTGATTATTGTTATGGTTTCGGCGATGTTTCTTTTCGGCGTTCTCCTGATGGCGCTGCCCCAGCAAACGTTCTCCGAACAGGAGAACCGCACCCTGAAGACTTTTCCGGAGATCACGAGAAAAACACCGGGAGACAAACTGATTGACGGATCCTTTTTCTCCGAATTCACCCTGTTCTGCGAAGATCAGTTTCCTTTCCGGAACGCGTTTGTCGCCGTGAAGAGTGTTTTCGAACTCTCTCAGGGAAAAGCGGAGAACAACGGAATACTTTACGGGAAAGACGGATATCTGATTGCCAGGATGCAGAATACGGGAAAAGAGTACCTGCACGTAAACCTGGAATCCGTCTCCTCGTTTGCTTCCCGGATAACCACCGACGGGATCCCGGTCACGCTGGCGGTTGCCGGAAGAACGGCGGATATCATGAAAGAGAAAACCCCACTGTTCTATCCGACGGAGGAAGCGGATGCCCCGTGGGAGCTTCTCGAGGATGAACTCAGCCAAGCGGAACCCTCTTTCGGATTTGTTGACCTTCGTCCCGCACTCGTCGAGGCGGTGGGGCAGGGGGTTCAGGTTATGTACCGAACCGACCATCACTGGACGACCGAAGGGGCATACGAAGCCTACTGCGCCCTGCTTCGCTCCTGGAATATGGATCCTCTCCCCAAAGAGTACTTCACCCAGGAAATCGTCTCCGACTCTTTTTACGGAACTTCCTACCGCTCTTCCGGATTTCGGTGGGTTGCTCCTGACACAATTACCTTCTGGAGATTTCCGGGAGACGAGGACATTCAGATGTTCATCGGGGGCGTCGACGGGGCGTTCTCCGGGTTTTATGACCGTTCCTATCTGGAGAAAACAGACAAGTACTCCGCCTTCCTTTCCGGAAACAACGGATATACGCAGATCAGTCTGAAAGAGGAGTCCCCCCGGGAGAAACTGCTGCTGATCAAGGACAGTTTTGCACACTGTCTCGTTCCGTTTCTGGCGTGTCATTTTGATCTTGAGATTGTAGATCTCCGCTATTACAAGCAGTCTGTCGCCGCTCTGGCGAGAGACGCAGGGTGCTCCCGGATTCTGATTCTCTACAACATGGCTTCCCTGACCGATTCACCGGTCCTGGGTCTTCTCGGAATGGAATAGGAAAGAGAGGTTCCGGCATTGATCGACCATTCAACCATCGCCGCCGTTTCCACCCCCCTTGGAAAAGGGGGGATTTCCGTCATTCGTGTTTCAGGCCCGGAGGCGGTTCCGGTTTCCTCCCGCGTCTTTCATCCTGGAGCCGGTTCGTTGGAAACCGTTTCATCCAATCACATGGTCCACGGCCGCATTCTTTCCCGGGAAGGCCTTCCGATTGACGACGGAATGGCGGTCGTTTTCCGGGAGCCGAAGTCCTTCACAGGAGAAGATACGGTAGAAATCTCCTGTCACGGTGGAATGCTTCTGACGCAGACGGTTTTGGAGGCGCTGATTGCGGCAGGGGCTGCGCCCGCCGGGAAGGGAGAGTTCACAAAAAGAGCATTCCTGAACGGAAAACTCGATCTGACCCAGGCGGAAGCGATCATTGACCTCATCGACGCAGAGAGCACCGCCCAGCTGAAGGTCGCATCCCAGGGAATTCGCGGCGTTCTTTCCGAAGAGATCGGATCCATCTATCAGAGTCTGCAGGATGCCGCGGCAAGCATATATGCCTTCATTGATTTCCCGGACGAAGACCTGACCGACTATTCCTCCGCGGAGCTTCTCTCCCTTCTGGAAGAGGTTTCTTCAAGACTCGAATCCTTGTCGGATTCCTACCGTTTCGGAAAAGCCGTCTGCGAGGGAATCCGGACGGTGATCGTCGGGAGACCGAATGTCGGAAAATCTTCCCTTCTCAACGCACTCCTGCAGCGCGACCGCGCCATCGTCACCTCTGTTCCAGGCACCACGAGGGACACCATTGAGGAATCTCTGCCGATCGGAGAAATCACCCTGAGGCTCTGCGACACGGCCGGAATCCGACTGACAGACGATCCTCTGGAGCAGATGGGAATCGAACGGGCAAGACGCGCTCTCGACTCATCCGAACTCGTCCTGGCGGTCTTTGACTCCTCGGAACCGGCGAATGAGGATGACAGATTCCTCCTTCGCATTCTGAAAGAATCAGCCGTTCCCGCCCTGTTTATCCGAAACAAGTGCGATCTTCCGGACCGCTTCACCGGTTCGATGCCGCCTCTCGATTCGATTCCGGTCAGTGCGGTAAACGGGACCGGATTAGAAAAGCTGAAAGAGGAGATCCAGCGGCTGTTTCTGGCCGACACGATTCACTATGACGGTCATGCAATCCTGACCAATGCGCGGCAGTTTCATGCCGTTGCCCGCGCCTCCGAACATGTTTCATCGGCCATTTCCGCCCTGAAAGCGGGATATTCTCAGGATATCTCCTGCATGGACATTGAATCTGCACTTTCCGACCTCTCCGATCTGAGCGGCCGGCAGGTGACCGAAGAAATCGTGGATTCGATCTTCCACCGCTTCTGTATCGGAAAATAGCGCTAAGAACCGTTGCACGCCTGTCCGGAGTCACCGGACCGACAGGCACCACGCCAATCGGGTAGGAGGTCACCCATTAGTTGAGTGACCGACCTCCCACACCACCGTGCGTAC
>JAGAFM010000163.1 GCA_017612655.1 Clostridia bacterium
CTCCTGCAGGAGACGGACCAGACTGTCCTTCTGTTCCTGTGAGAGCGGAACCGCACTCACGCAGAGGGCCCGGGAAATTCCGTTCGCCTCATAATACAGTTTCCGGTATTCGGAGACGCAGGCTCCGAGCCGGTAGATCGCATGCCGCTCGCAGAGCAGCTTCAAAAAGTTCAGGCAGTCCGGCTCCGCGCCGGCAAACGCCCGGTCGATCAAAGCGAACCTTTCCTCTTTCGGGATCGCGGGCGTGTCGAGGAGACTGGCGTACCCGGGATTCGCCCGGAAAGCCTGTTCCATCTGCTCCAGGTTCTGCAGATACCGTTCCTGCCCGCCGCACGCTTCCGCAAGTCCCCATAGGGCCTTGCCGTACTCTTCCGGAGCGATCATGACTGCCGCTCCTCCCGATTCAGATCTTCCAGGAACCGGTCAATGAGTTCCCGGTTGTCCTCTTCGGTCAGGTTCTTTCCGATCACGGCGGAGGCGAGATCGACTGCCATCCCGGCCACATCGTCCTTCAGCTCGTTCACCGCGTGCTTGCGCTCCAGTGCAATCTGCTCTTCGGCGCGCTCGCGCGTCCGCGCCGCGGTCCGCTCCGCTTCGGAGAGAATCTCCTCCTCCTGCTGTCTGGCGCGCTGCACCGCGGCCTTCACAATGCGGTCGCCCTCTTCCGCAGCCTGTCCGAGTTTTTCGTCATAGGCAGCGCGCAGGGAGGCCGCCTCCGCCTGTTCCCGCTCGGCTTCGTCCAGCCGTCCGCGGATCCGGTTTTCCCGTTCCGAGATCATGCGCTGGACCGGAGCGTAGAGAAACCGCCTGAAGAGGAGATAGAGGATCAGCAGGTTGCACAGAGAAATCACGATCTGCCAGATGTTTACGGAAATGATTTCCAGTGACTGCATCGTATGTCTCCCGTTTGTTCCCCGTTATCCGATGGTTCTCATCAGAAGATCCACGAAAAGCCCCGGAGCGACGAAGATCAGAAGAATCCCGATTACCAGGCCGTACAAACCGGTCGTCTCGGCAATCGCGCAGCCCATGATCATGGTGGTGGTTACGTCGCCCTTGCATTCCGGCTGACGTCCGATGGCTTCCAGCGCCTTCGCGACGGCGTTTCCTTCTCCGATACCGGGACCGATTCCGGCGATCAGGGCAAGTCCTGCCCCGATTCCGCATCCGGCCAGGATCAGACCGATTGCAAGTTCCAGCATTCCGAGGTTCGAGATCATTGCTTCCATGGTAGCTTCCTCCGTTTGTTTGTTATCCTCTCCGGGGATCCGCCGCGGCGGACGGTTCCGTCCGTGCATGGTCCTGCTGGAGAGAGGTTTCTTTTTTCTTTTGGATAGCGAGATAGTCGTCGTAGGCGAACGCGCCCGAAATGTACAGCATGGTCAGCATGGCGAAGATGAACGCCTGCACGCAGCCGCTGAAGAGATCAAAATAGACGGACAGAAACGCGGGAATTCCGATCCGGAGGATCGGGAACTCTCCGAGCCAGCCGGGCAGCCACCCGAACACCAGGGCGGACAGTCCCTGAAGTCCCGCCGCGACCAGCACCGAGATGACGGCCCCCGACATGATGTTTCCGTAGTGACGGAACGCCATGGAAACCGGGGTCGCGATTTCGCTGATGATGTTCATCGGCGTGAAGAACGGGAGCGGCTCCGCGAAACTCTTCAGGTAGTGCAACGGTCCGCATTTCAACTTGTAGTAGGTAATCAGCAGGAAGACGAGCACCGCCCATCCCGCAATGACGTTCATATCCGAAGTCGGAGCGAAAAGCCCGATCAGGGAAAGCAGACTGGAAAACGCGGACAGGGCGAGCACCGCGCCGATAAAGGGAACAAACCCCATCATGTGGGCTCCCATATTGGTACGGACCAGAGACTCGGTCTTCTCCACCAGCCATTCGGCAAGAATCTGCCGCTTGGTGCGGGGAACGACCTGCAGATCGAAGGTCAGATAGCGTACAAGGAAGTAAAGGGAAAGCAGGAGAAGCCAGGTGTTGATCTGAGACTCGGTGATCGGGAGGTCCATCCACGGCATGGGCAGCGTGAAGAAGATCTGCGCGCCGGTGATGGAGACTCCTTCCTTTTGTACACCGAACAAAACCTTCAGAACGATTCCCGCAAGGAGAGGAAGCGCTGCAAGGAGGAGATAATGGGAGCCGGACGCAAAGAATCTGCTTCCGGACTTCTCTGCCCGTTTTTCTTTCTTGTTCGGCATGGACTGCATCTGATCCCCTCCTTCCTTCCGTTTTTCGGCTTTTTCTCAGCATGCATTCACTGAGATTCTGTTTCCTTTTCCTCAGGACTCAAGCGGCGGTTCTCCGGCGTCGTCCGCTCCGGAATCCTCCGCCGCGGCATCTTCGGTGATTTCTCCGTCGGGTTGGGGTTCCGTGCCCTTCTCTTTTTTGCGGATCCAGGGACTGAGTGCGATGGCGATTCGCGGAAAGATCATCGGAATCAAGACGGCAATGGTGTGAAAACACGACAGAAGAGCGCCGATCATCAGGATCACAAACAGGCAGAACATCCGTACCGTGAGCGAGGTCCTCATCAGCGCTTTTCCGCCTTCCGGACTCCGCTCAACGGACCACTGAACCGTCATCGCCATAAAGAAAAAGTTCCCGACTGACGCGAACAAGCCAAGGAGATTCCCCCAGACAACTGTCAGATCCCAGGCTCCGATCAGCAGGAAAACGGATTGCATCAGAAGACTGAGTACCCCTGAAAAGCAGAGGATGAACAGGGTTTCCGTCCGGACGGCGCCGCTGATTTTCTGCCGGGGCGTCGAATCCGCAAGAGCAGGTGAAACGCCCCGCTCCGAGTGTTCCTGATCCGTCATTCTCCGTCTTCCTTTCCAAAGATCATTCTATATACAACAATGTAGAATTATAGCACGGGTTCTTCCGAAAAATCAAGGGAATCCCCCTATTGTTCACACATTCGTAACATCTCAAGGCGTGGCGCCTGATTGCGGAAAAGGGGGACTTGTCCGTGTTCGAAAAATGACAGTTGGGTGGTGCTGAAACTGCATTTTTATCGTTTTTTTCACTCTTTTTTCACTGATTCCTGCATTTTTTTGAATTCTATCATGCATTTTTGCTTGACAAGGGACTAAAACAGGTGTATAATCACCCGCGTATTCATTTTGGAATCACGATGGAGGTTGTTTCATGGAAATTACAAACCCTTATCTCAAACGGGTCTATGAAAAAACAGTCGCTTCGAACCCTCAGCAGCCCGAATTTCATCAGGCTGTTTTCGAGGTCTTTTCCTCTCTGGATCCGGTGTTCAACCGTCATCCCGAATACGAGGCAATCGACCTGATGGGGAGAATGGTGGAGCCGGAGCGGATGATCACTTTCCGCGTCTGCTGGCAGGACGACCGCGGAGGGTGGCACACAAACAAGGGCTGGAGATGCCAGTTCAACGGAGCGATCGGCCCGTTTAAAGGCGGCCTCCGTTTCCAGAAGAACGTGTGCGACAGCGTCATCAAGTTCCTCGGCTTCGAGCAAACCTTTAAGAACAGTCTGACGGGGCTTCCGATCGGCGGGGCAAAAGGCGGATCCGACTTCGATCCGGAAGGCAAGTCCGACGCGGAAATCCAGCGTTTCTGTCAGAGTTTTATGACGGCTCTCTACCGATTCATCGGTCCGGATGTCGATGTCCCGGCCGGAGATATCGGGGTTGGGGGAAGAGAAATCGGATTCCTCTACGGCCAGTACCGTCGTCTGAAGGGCGCATGGGAAAACGGCGTTCTGACCGGAAAGGGTCTGTCTTACGGCGGATCCCTGATCCGGCCCGAAGCAACCGGATACGGTGCGGTCTACTACCTGTGCGAAGTTCTGAAACATGAAAACGACACCATCGCCGGCAAGAACATCGCGGTCTCCGGATACGGCAACGTCTCCTGGGGCATTATGAAAAAGGCGGCTCAGCTCGGCGCGAAAGTAACCTATATGTCGGGGCGGGACGGCTACGTCTACGATCCGGACGGCATTAATACCGAGGAAAAGCTGAACTACGTTCTCGAACTCCGGGAAAAGCATCTGCACTGCAAGCCCTACGCGGAAAAGTTCGGATGCAAATTCGTCCCCAACGCCAAACCCTGGGGCGAGCCTGGCGTGGATATCTGCATGCCTTCCGCCACGCAGAACGAAGTGGATCTGGAATGTGCGACAAAAATCGTGAACTCCGGTGTGAAGTACTACATGGAAGTCGCGAATATGCCCACGACGAACGAAGCGCTCGCTTATCTCCGCGCCGAAAAATCAATCATCGTGGCTCCTTCCAAGGCTGTGAACGCGGGAGGCGTCGGCGTCTCCGCGCTGGAGATGGCCCAGAACTCCGAGCGTCTGGTCTGGACGGAAGAGGAAGTGGACGCACAGCTGAAAAAGATGATGATCAACATCCACAAGGTCTCCGCGGAAGCCGCGGAGGAGTACGGGCTCGGATACGACCTCGTCGCAGGGGCCAATATCGCGGGATTCAAGAAGGTCGCGGAAGCGATGACGGAGCAGGGGTGCTTCTGAGTCCTCCCCTTTCTCCCCGAAAACCTTTCGGGGGCATGCCGGATAACCGGCATGCCCCTTTTTTTGTTCTCAGCTTGTCTCAGTTCTGAAAGGCGAATGGTCCGACGCGGGCTTTTCCAGCGAAGTACAGGGAAAGGCATATCCTCTGATCACACTGCCCGTGTTGTGCGCTCCCGAATTAATCGGTCACGCGCCCCGCGTCTAATTTGGGCCAAAATGCTGTCCGGGTTTCTTTTGTGCCTGCATGATCCATATACTATGAGTGTCAATGTCTCAACGCAGTCCACGGAAATGATTTTGAGGAAACCGCCCAAAATAGCCCTTTCCGGTTTCCCGTTTCTAACCCATCCGGTCCGCCATCTGCGTTCCGCCGAGCAGGTGGAAGTGCAGATGCGGGACAGACTGACACGCGTCCGGGCCGCAGTTGGAAATCACCCGGTAGCCGTTTTTCAGCCCCTCGCTCTTCGCGATCGCGGGAATCGAGGCGAAAATCTTCGCGACGACACCGCTGTTTTCCTCCGTGACCGCATCCATTCCGGACAGATGGCATTTCGGAATGATGAGAACATGCACGGGCGCCTGCGGATGGATGTCCCGGAAAGCCAGCAGATCCGGATCCTCGTAAACCTTGGTGCAGGGGATCTCCCCTGCAGCGATCCTGCAGAACAAACAGTCCATTCTGATTCGCTCCTTTCTTTCGGAATCCCTTCGGTTCAGAGCACCTTCGAGAGGAAATCCCTCGTGCGCTCCTGCCTGGGATGGTTGAAGAACTCGTCGGGCGTTCCCTGTTCGGAGATGACGCCGTCGGAAATGAAGAAAACTCGGTCTGCGATCTCGCGGGCGAATCCCATCTCGTGCGTGACGATGATCATGGTCATGCCGGCATCCGCCAGCTTCCGGATCAGGTCCAGAACCTCTCCGACCATTTCCGGGTCCAGTGCGGACGTCGGTTCGTCGAACAGCATAACCTTCGGATGCATGGCGAGCGCCCGGATGATGGCGATCCTCTGCTTCTGCCCGCCGGACAGCTTGGACGGATACTCGTCCGCCTTCTCCTCGAGCCCGATCCGCTTCAGGAGCGACATCGCCTCCTCCCGGACGCGGTCGGTCAGTTCCTTCTTCGCCTTCCGGTAACCCCGGAGTCCCTGCCGCAGCGACTCTTTCCGGAGCCGCCTTGTGCCGATCGTCAGAGGCGCGAGCATGATGTTCTCCAGAACCGTTTTGTTGCTGAACAGATTGAACGACTGGAACACCATTCCGATATGTTCTCTGTGGACATTGATGTCGACCTTCAGATCGGCGAGATCCACTCCTTCGAAGAAGATGGATCCCCCGTCCGGGTCCTCCATGCAGTTGAGGCAGCGGAGAAACGTGGACTTCCCTCCCCCGGAGGGACCGATCACGACAATCTTCTCCCCTTCGTAGACGTTTTCCGTGATCCCCTTCAGAACCTGAAGGCTGCCGAACCGTTTCTGCAGGTCCTCGATGCGGATCAGAGGCGTCCGGGCGGTGGTCTCAGACTCTGTCACTTCGCTTCATCCTCCTCTCCATCGTCCGGATGCCCCAGGTAATCAGAAGAACCAGAACGATATAGATGACGGCCATCACCAGATAAGGCACCATGAACTCGTAATTGTTCGTACCGATATACCGGAACGCGACACAAAGATCCGTTGCCCCGATAAAGTTCACGATGGATGTCTCCTTGATCAGCGTGATGAACTCGTTGCCGAGCGTAGGCAGAATATTCTTTACCGCCTGCGGAATGACGACTTTTCCCATCGTCACGGAAAACGACAGCCCGAGCGCCCTTCCCGCTTCCATCTGACCGGGATCCACCGACTGGATGCCGCCCCGCATGATTTCGGATACGTAGGCGCCGCTGTTCAGGCCAAACACGATGATACAGACTTCCAGAACCGGAAGACTGATTCCGAGCAGCGGAAACAGCACGTAGTAGCCCAGCAACAGCTGCACTACCATCGGGGTCCCCCGGAAGAAGGCGACGTAGACGTCGCAGACCTTCTGAAAGAAACGGGTCACCCGCTTATAACGCGGCAGTACCTTGACCGCAGCGATCAGAGTCCCGATCAGAATTCCGATCAAAAGGCCCAGAACCGCGATCAGCAGGGTATTACGGAGCCCGAGAAGAACCTCCCGGTATCCCCCGCTCTCCGCGAAGACATGATAGAATTTCTCCCATTTTTTGGCAAAATCGGCAATCAGTGAAGGCATCGTTTCGACTCCTTACGCGGAAACAGTCCCGCCGAAGCCGGCGGGACCGCTGGATAAAACGGAATGATCGGGCTCAGTCGTTCAGGCTGGCTACGATGGATTTCGCGGGCATTTCGTCGATGACGACAAAGGCGACATTTCCGTTCAGAATGTTCTGCGCGGCCAGAGCGCCCGCCTCATAGGGAACGCACTCAACCTTGAATCCGTCGAATCCCCAGTCCTCGTCTCCCTTGACGAAGAACATACCGGTCGTTCCGTCCTGAACGCCGACCTTCGTCGATGCAGGAAGCGCATTCAGAACCGCAATCACATCGTCAGCGGTCTTGCAGGCATCGAACTGCGTATCGGACTCTTTGGTAATGATCATCTGGGAGGCATTGTAGTAGGAAGTGGTGAAGTCCAGCGTCTCCTTCCGGACATCCGTCACAGTCAGACCGGAAGCGGCGATATCGCACATCCCCTCCGCAACACTGGTGCACACGGATGCGAACTCCATGTTGTTGATGACAAGTTCTTTGCCGACGGAATCCGCGTACATCTTCATGATCTCCATGTCGACGCCGTAATAGGTATCGCCGGTTTTGTACTCAAACGGTGCGAACGCGGCGTTGGTCGCGATGACGATCTGATCCTTGGAAGCGTCTTCCGCAGCGGATGCGACGCCGACCGGCGTCCCTCCTTTAAAGTAGCGGTCCAGAACCTTTTCGAACTCTCCGTTTTCCTGAATGGTTGCGAGGAACGCATTGACGGAAGCAAGCAGTTCCGCGTCACCCTTCTTGACGGCAAAGGCGTACTCCTCTTCCGTCAGGGGGATGTCGATGACCTTCAGTTTCTGGGACTCGGCGGGACCGCCGCAGGACACCAGTGCGAACAGGAGCAGCAGAGCCGCCAGCAGAATTGAACCTATCTTTTTCATCTCGAAAAGACCTTCTTTCCAAATAATGTTGTGTTTTTTCAGCGGATGTGCCGATTTTACACCAGAAAATGGAATTTGTCAACCCTTTTTTCAGAAAAAATGAAAAAATATTCATTCTTTCTCTCTCGGAGCAGATTCCTCGGAGGAATCCCCTTTGGAAATACTCCCGCATTCATTTGCGCTTTTTTTCAAAAAACACTTGCAAAACCGGACCGGGTATGATAAAATTCCGTTTCGTGGAACGAAAACGGGAACGGATTCGGTCCGCTTCCCTTCCTATTCTACCGAAAAGGAGGTGTTTGGTTTTGCCGAATATCAAGTCTGCGAAGAAACGCGTGCTCATCATCAAAGCAAAGACGCTGCAGAATCAGATGGTGAAGTCTTCCATGAAGACTGCAATCCGCAAGTACAGCGCCGCTCTCGCTTCCGGTGACAAGGAACTGGCAGCAGAAACGTACAAGACTGCCGTCAAGAAAATCGATACCGCTGTAGCAAAGGGTATTCTTCACAAGAACACGGCTGCCAGAAAGAAGAGCCAGTTCACCAAGAAGCTCAATGCGCTCAATGCGTAAGATCGGAATAGACAGACCGCCTTTGGCGGTCTTTTTCCGTTAAAGAAGCCCCAGAACGGACAACTGTGTTTCGTTTCGGGGCTTTTCCGATTTCCAAGGGTTCCGCTTGCGGCAAAACAGGAGTTTTTTACTTCTTCTCCCCGTGAGAATCTGCCTATGGGACAAGTTTTCGCTCAGGTCATACGTGGGGGACGCCGAGCGAAGAACTCAGCCGAGGGGCGCCTGTTTGAACGCGTCGCTGAGCGTGTCCTCGATCACCTGATAGAGGACGATGTTCGGATGCTCCGCCAGAATGTCGGAGCAGGAAAAGTCATTGGTCCAGTGACGGGAGAAAGAGGAGAAACTGTCGCGGAAGAACCGGGTCATGGCGATGAAGAACGAGTCGTTGATCACGTAGACGGAAGGAGCATCCGGCTGATATTCGTTGACAAACTTCGCATTGAGGGTTCCGTCGGAGAAGCCTCCGCGTTCGAGGTATGCCTGATCAAACTGTCCGCCCAGGGTCTTCCGGCCGGCCCAGGTGCAGCGTCCGATTTTCCCGTCCTTCAGCGTATAGACCGGTCCGCTGGTTTTGAACGTGTCGTACCATCCCATATAATAGGTGTTGTCCTTGAAGTAGGACTCGAACGAATCAATCCGGTACTCGTCGATTTCGTGGAGAACAATATTCGGATAATCCTTCCGGAACTCGTTCATCACCTGAACGTATTCCGCGTATCCCCCGTTCTCGTTCCAGTGAGAGTCCAGAGGATAATAGAGAAGCCTGTCGGGCTCCGCTTCCTTTGCTGCCAGAATCCCCTTCCGCCCGTCGATCACCCGCACGGTCGTATGCTCCGCCAGATAGCCGACAACCTGGTCGAACCGGTTTTGTTCCGCCGGTTTAAGGCCCATTCCGTCCGGCAGATATTCCGGATAGATCACGGTCTTGCTCGGGCAGATCAGGAAATAGAAGGTCATGCCGTTTTCTTCGCACCAGTCGGACCGCTGCTGCATGCTGGAAGCCAGCATTTCCAACTGCGTGTCCGTGTAGAGATTGGTTCCGAGCAGCTCCGGGAATGTGTAATTGTGATACATCCACGTTTCCCCGAACGCCTCCTTGCCGATGTACACATCGTCGTAACGGCCTCCCTCGCGGATTTCTTCCCAGGGGAGGACCTTTTTGTTCCAGGAGGCGTTCCAGTTCGGAGAGTAATCGTCTTTGATAATGGGCTGGACAAACAGTTCCGACCGCACATCCCCGCAGGAGCAGACCGAAACGGTCAGAATCGGCGTGCTGAGGGATTCGTCTTTCTCATAGACATGTTCGTGATCCGGATCCGGAGCGGTTCCGGACGGCTGGCCGGTCGCGTCCAAACCGGCAGAAGGATCCTTCGGCCCGTCTGCACATGCGCAGATCAGAAGGAACGAAAGAAGGAGAAGCCCGAGAAAACAGATCCATCGTCTTGTACTCATACCTTGCAGCCTCCTTTTGCTGCATTCACACGTTTGTTTCGTTTCTGACCGGAGAAATCTTGTACACATGTCAGTTTCCCGTGCTCCTTCCCGGAGCCTTCCCGGGTCCCCCGGTCCGCGGTCAGGATTGTTTCAGGCGCTCGCCGAGCAGAGTCAGGTCTTCCTCGGTCATTCCGGCCGACCGCAGAAACGCTTCCGCGCCGGCGGCGAGGTCCGCCTCCCGGAGATCCGCGCCGCTGTCTCCGAGCATGCCCGCAATCATCGGGTCCAGAACGTCCTTCACGATGATGGCCCATTTCGCGGGCTCCTTCTCCTGCGTGATTCCGTAGTAGTTCTCGTAGGTGATCATGTAGTCCCGGACGATCTCGTCGTAGTCCGCTCCGGCAAACGCCTCCAGGAGCATGCAGAAGAAACCAGTCCGGTCCTTTCCCTCGGTGCAGTGAACCAGGAACGGTCCATCGTTTCGCGCGATGGCGGTCATACCCCGCACCACTTTCTCGCGGAACGAATCCGAGGTCAGGTTCATGTTCATCGCCAGCGGAAGAACGTTCCCCGTCTCATAGAGAGTAACGAAATAGGGGGAAGCGAAATCCTCCCGCTCCAGATAGCCGGCGATTTTCTCCTCGTTGTCCGCGAGATTGATGATATACCGGACTCCGGCCTGCTGCATCAGCGCGTCCGTATAGGAGGCGCGGCAGTGCTGGTTGTCGCAGGGGGAAGCGGAGCGGTATACGATATTCTCCTTCAGTCCGCTGACGCGGATCGCGCGGAAATTGGCGAACACCTCGTCGCTCGGGAACTCCTCCCGTTCGTCCCGGTAGGACAAGTCCCGCGCCTGCTGAATGTCGAGATATTTCCCTCTTTCGGCCAGGGTAACCGTTGCCGTGTCGTTTTCCGACACGCCGGCGACCTCCCAGAGATCCGCCCCGTTGTTGATGCACGCCTTGATGTAATCGTACCCGGGGTATGCAACCAGCAGGGGCTCTCCGGTCTGCACGTAGTATCCGTTGTAGTACGGGAGATCTTTCGCCTCATAACCATTGGAGAAAACGACGTCCACGCTGTCGCCGTATTCAAATCCCAGCGCGTTGAAATCGTCGATGGTCGCCGTGATGTAGATTCCGCCGAACTCCGGCTCGTGAATCAGCGTCCGCTCGACCGGGGAAGGGGTCTGCGGGCTTCCCGTTCCGCAGCCGAAAAACAGCGTGACGCAGCACAGGGCCATGCACGCGGCCAGAAACAGATTGAAAAATCGATTGTTCCTCATAGTTCTCCTCCGTTCTCAGCAGAGTACCCGCACTCGAATGGCTCTCTTCCGAAGCCGTCTCCTTACAGACAAGGGCAAGTGCTCCGCTCAGATCTTCTGACTGTCTGAGTTCAGGATTCTTTTCCCTTTATCGAGGAGAAAACCTCCTCCAGATTCATCCCGTTGTCCCGCGCAAGACGGGCAACGTCCTCATATTCGTATTTCTCCTTCTGCGTCCCGTAGCCTTCTGACCGTTTCACCCTGACCGGGCCGAACCGAGTCATAACCGTTTCCTCGGAGCGGGACAGTGTATAACGGCGGCAGACGGTCTCGCGGATCCCCAGCGTGGAGGTGTAACGGAAGATCTGACGGATTATTTTCTCCTTATCCGTTCCCCGGCACAAAACCGTAAGCAGATGGCCCGGGCGCGTTTTTTTCATCTGAGCCGGGACCGTGAAAACCTCCAGGGCTCCCGCGGCATAAAGAGACTCCTGCGCAAATCCGATCGCCTCGGGGGTCATGTCGTCCAGATTACATACCAGCTCGGAAACGGTATCGCCTGCTTCATCCGTTTCACCCAGAAACGCCCGGACGCAGTTGGCGGCGGGAAAATCTCTCTTTCCCATACCGTAACCGATCCTTTCGACTTTCATCACGGGCAATTCCCCGAATTCCGTCGCGAAGTGAGTCAGCAGGGCCGCTCCGGTCGGAGTGCAAAGTTCGCCGGAAAACTCTCCCCCCCGAATCGGTGCCCCTCGAAGCAGAAAAGCCGTTGCGGGAGCCGGAACGGGAAGGATTCCGTGAGCACACTGTACCTGACCTGACCCGACCGAAACCGGGGAAACAACGACCCGTCCTGGACGCAGGCGATCCATCAGCATACAGACCGCTGCGATATCCGCGACGGCGTCCTTGGCACCGACCTCATGAAAGTGCACTTCCGTCACGGGCACGCCGTGAACATGACTTTCGGCCTCCGCGATTTGAGAATAAACGGCAAGAAGGTCTGCCTTTACGCGATCGGAAACCGGAAGGGACTCCGCCACCCGCTCGATGTCATGCAAGTCGCTGTGCGCGTGAGCATGTTCACCGCCGTGATCTGACCCGCGGGCATGATCCGCACCGTGTGCATGCATTTCCGCCGATTCTTCCCCGCCGTCCACCTTCACAATCACACGGGTTCCCCGGATTCCGCATTTTTCCGATTCTTCCGCAGAAAAGGAAACCCCGGGAATACCGAGGCGATTCAGCTCCGCTAGAAACTCCTCCCGTTCCGGAAGAAGCTCCAGCAGTGCGGCCGTCAGCATATCCCCCGCGGCACCCATTCCGCAGTCTAAAAACAGCGTCGTCATTCTGTTACTCCTCTTTTTCCGATATGATTGATCCGGCTGGCCAGATATCCGGCGCCGAATCCGTTGTCGATATTGACCACGGAGACTCCGCTGGCGCATGAGTTCAGCATCGCCAGCAGGGCGGACAGCCCCTCGAAGGACGCTCCGTATCCGACACTGGTCGGAACGGCAATCACCGGGCAGTCCGCAAGACCGCCGATCACGCTGGCCAGCGCGCCCTCCATTCCCGCGACCACGACGATCACGCTTGCGCGCATGATTTCATCGGTATGCGCGAGCAACCGGTGCAGCCCCGCGACTCCCACGTCATAGAGACGGATGACCTCGCTCCCGTGAACTTCCGCGGTCAGAGCCGCTTCCTCGGCCACGGGGATGTCGCTGGTTCCCCCGGTCGCGACGATGACCGTTCCGATTCCGTCCGGGTGCGGAATCGGACCGACGATGCCGATTCTGGCTTCCGGGTGATAATCGAGCGCTTCTCTCTTCCCAATGACTTCTGCGTCTTCTTCCGAGAGGCGGGTAATCAGGATGGTTTCCTGACCGTTCTTCCTCATGGCTTCCGTAATCCCGAGGATCTGATCTGCCGTTTTTCCCGCACCGTAAATGACTTCCGCAGCGCCCTGACGAACTCTGCGATGCAAATCGACTTTCGCGTATCCGAGATCCACAAAAGGCTCCTTCTTCAGCATCAGAACGGCGTCCTCGATCCCCAGTGTTCCGGCGCGGACAGCCTCCAGTACCTTTTTCAGATCTGTCATCGGGGTCTCACCTCCAAGTCCAGCAGAACGGCGGAATACTCCCGCTTCAGTTTTGCAAGAATCTTCTCACGGTTCTCCATGAAAAGCGGAATCTGCTCTTCCCGGATCTGAATCCGGGCCGCGCCTCCCAAGAAGCGGACGCGGAAATCGGAAAATCCCAGGGAAAGCAAAAACGACTCCGCTGTCTCTGTTGTTCGCAGCTTTTCCGCCGTTATCAGCTCCCCCGCCGGAATCCTTGTGGCAAGGCAGGAATATGCGGGTTTGTTCCAGGTTGGAAGCCCCGCCTCCTTCGAAAGCGACCGGATCGCGTCCTTTGTCAAGCCGCAGAGCCGAAGCGGAGAAATCACCGACAGTTCCTCCAGTGCCTTCATTCCCGGCCGGTCTCCCGCGTCGTCGGAAGCATTGGTCCCGTCCAGGAGGGTGGGAAATCCGCCGCTCTCCGCTTTCTCCCGAATCGCCTCAAACAATCTCTTTTTGCAGAAGTAGCAGCGGTTCGAGGGGTTCGAGGTTACGAAGGAATCCGCTAGGACATCGACGGAAAGAACAGAGACGGGTACGCCGATCATCTCTGCCGTCCGAAGTGCTTCTTCCGTTTCAAACCGAGGCTGAAAGGCCGTCTGTACATAATAGGCACGGACTTCTTTCGCGTCCCGCTTCGCCGCATACAGCAGAAAAGAGGAATCTGTTCCCCCAGAGAAGGCAATCGCGACTTTCGGATGCTCTCTGAAAAAGGCGGTTAACTGCATTGAAGACTCCTTTCAAAGCGGAAAGACAATACGGGAAGGGTCCATCCTGTCCCCGTTTTTTTCAGAGAACGGCGCCCCGAATCCGTCTCTTTCGACTGCTGAATACAAAACGATTGCCGGGACAGATCGGCGCGGATCCCCTCCCCCGGTCATGCAGACATCTCTGCCTTGCCGGAGGATTACAGATCCCCGTCGGCCTCTTCCGCCTGGGAAAACAACTCCTCGACAATCGCAGACGCTTCGGGAAGCTGGCGATAGAAAACGAAAAAGCGGACTCTTTCCCGCATCGGTCCCGTCTTGATCGCCAGTCCCGCGCCAAGAACCTTTTTCTGGGTGAAGGGAATCCCCTCCTGCTTCAGCACATCCGCCAGCATATCGCTCCAGAGAACTTCCTGCTCCGTCAAAAAACACAGATCGTCCGGCGTCACGCTCCGAACACTCTTCCTTCCGCATTTGGGACAGCGTTTTTCGTCGAAAACCCGTCCGCATACTTCACAATACTGCTCCATTCCGATACCTCTTTCTATTTTTCGGCCCTGACCCGCTTATTCCTTCGCCTTGGGGCCGAGAGCCCAATCATCGTCTGCACGTTTTTGCCGCAGAAAAGCCAAAAAACGGGGGACTGCTTCCTAACTTGTTTTTTGAACCAGGCGTCCTCGGGACTGTTTCTCCACGTCGTGTGTTTCACTCAAAACGTCAGTGCCCGATACCGTACACCCCACTCCCAGAAGGACGGGTGCCATGGAGTGATTTGCCTTGTTCCGATAGAATGCCCCGCAAATCTGCCGTCCCGAACAATCAAATTCTCCACAGTGACCTCGTGAAAAATGGTTTCGCTGTCAACACAACAGACTGCCATAGTAACGTACCTCCTCCTTCCGTTCAAGCCGGATCATCGGTCTCCGATTCAGTCCGAACCGGTCAGCCTCTTCTTTCGTCCGTCAGGGGTTCCTCCCAGAACACGGATGCTCCATTTTCCCCGGCAAGCCCGTCGATTGTTTCACGGAGCATCTCAAGATAAGCGGCTTCCTTTTTCCTTGATCTTCTGCCCTTGCCGCTGAAGAGCTCTTTTTCAAAGTATGCGTCATAGGAAACGGCGTAATCCTCTTCGCTTACGTGCGGAAAAAACGATACTGCGGCCCGGTAGGTGATGTGACCGGCTTCAGAGTCGCCGATCAGCATGACAAGTGCACCTCGGCGCCGAACATCCGAAAATACACCCTCAGCCCGATAGTAGCGTTCAAACACATTGACTTCCATGACAAACCTCCGTCCATGACTGAAAAAACCGTTCCGATCCTTCCCGTTACCACAGGAAGGGAATCATCTTCCACCTGACTTTTTTCTTATACTCCCTGTATCCCTCAAGACCTTCCTCAAGAACGGCTTCCTCGTTTCGAATCCGTTTTCCAATAATCGGAATGTAGAAAAGCAGAATGCCAAAGGAGAGGATTGAGCCCAAAACGAGGGGCATGCTCAGAAACAGAACCAGCGTACTCAGATACATGGGATGACGAACAACACCGTAGAGACCGGTGTCCACCACGGTCTGAGACTCCTGAACCTCGATCGTTCTGGACAGATAGGCATTCTCGCGCAGGACCTCCGCATAAAGAACGTATCCGAGCAGAAAGACAACCGCAGCGATGAAAGAAACCCACGCAGGAAGGATGATCCATCCAAACCGGACATTCAGGCCGGCAACGACAAACGCCGTCAGGAACATGAGACCGCTGAACAGAATTACTTCTTTTTGCTCGGCCTGCGCCTCCCTGGTATTCAATCGTTTTCGCAAAAGTTCCGGACTCTTTTTCATCATTATCAAACCGGCGACAAACATAGGTGCGAAGAGAATTCCGAGCAGCAGCCATCCCTGCCAGTAGGAAAGCGTTCCCGCGCGAACAAACAGAAGCAGTACTACGAAGACGAATCCGAGCAGAAACTTGACGATTGCCTGAAAAAACAGTCTGGCATCCATATCACCACACCCTTTCTCATATAGGAGTGCTCCCAAGCCGGCAAAGCAGAACTTCGTCGGGAAAAGGGGAATCAACAGGGGCCCTTCCCCGCGGAACATCTCTCCGTTTCAAAAGATCTGACCGGGCAGTTTGAGTTTCTTTTTGGGAGAAAAGTTCCTGTCGAATTCTTCGACCTCCCTGTCATCCACATAATACCCCTGCGGCGTCTGGTAAACGCCTGTGACACCGTCAAGATATCCAGGAAACAGTTCCTTGCAGAGAAAGAACGACGAATCCGCATCCTCGGGAAGATCGTGATAACGGATGCCAAACTCTCTGGCATAGGTAAAACCGCTTTTCCCGTAAAACCCGATGTTGCCTTCAAACAGAACTGCGCCAAAGCCCGATTCTTTTGCCTTCTCCAGAGTGTAATTCAGCAAAGCCGTGCCGTAACCCCTGCGTTTCAAATCCGGAATGATCCCGATCGGTCCCATCGTCAAAACCGGGACCACTCTGCCGTCGTCCGCATTGATGATCGTCCGCATAAACATGTTCTGCCCGATCAACCTGCCATTCAGCTCCATAACGAAATCCAGCTCCCGAACAAAAGCCGGGTCGCTCCGAAGAACGTGGATCACGTAATGCTCGCTGCATCCGGGACGATAGACATTCCAGAACGCCTCCCGAACAAGGTTCTCGACCTCTCTGTATTCGTCTTCCCTCTCCAGGCGAATATTCAAGTCGTTTGATGTTTCTTTCGTCTTATA
>JAGAFM010000018.1 GCA_017612655.1 Clostridia bacterium
ATTGTAAATGCCTTTGCACATGGTTGCTACTTTTCAAATACGACATTTTAATTGAGGTTTTCAGCGACAAAGTGGTCATATATAGTCCAGGAAGTTTTCCAATTGGCTTTACCCCTGAAGATTTTGCTTTTAATGCTGCAGAACCGATTATGCTCAACCCCAAAATAGTCACATACTGTTCAAGTCATCTGAGATTGAATCTTTTGGCTCTGGATTTGAGAGAACATTCAAAGTGTGTGCCGAAGCTAATGTGAAATATGCATACGAAAACACAATGACGGGCTTCCGGTTTGTCTTTGAACGACGTCAAGGACAAGAAAATGTCCATGACATGTCCATGACGGAAAAGACTGTCTATGATCTTCTGAAAGGAAAAGATTACCTGACGATAAAAGAAATGGCTTTGATAACTTTCAAGTCAGAAAAAACAATATCAAGAGCAATCAAAGGACTGAAAGAGAAAGGCTTTATTGTGCGTGAAGGTACAGATAACGACGGATATTGGACAATACTGAAGGAATCAAACACGATCGGGTTTCGTTTGCGCTCATCGAAAGGTGAGCGCTTTTCTTAGTGCGACGGGCATACCCTAGGCCTGTGGTGAAAGTCCATAAGGGGCGTAGTCGCCGAGGAACCCCAAACGTATATTAGGCAAAACGAAGGAAGTCGTAGTGCAAAAGCGCAAAAGCGCTGAAGCAAACGAGGAAAAGAATCGAACCGCCATATGCCAAACGGCACGTACGGTGGTGTGGGAAGGGAAACAATTTCCCCTGCCCGATTGACAGATAGTCAAAGAGGAAAAATCAAAAGAGCCAAAAAGAAGAACCAAAAAAAGGACGCAGACGGATGACAAACAGTGTCATCCCTGCATCCTTGTCGGAACGGTGACGGATCTCCCGTGCCGGTACGCCGAAACCGGCGGACCGGTCCGCGGGAGTTGGATTTTCCTGATTCAGAAGCGGAAATAGATGAACGGGTTGTAGGATCCCTGAACGAGCTGAACGGTGCAGAGGAGCAGAATCAGAATCAGGCCCGTGTCCAGAAGAATCCCGCATACCAGGGCGCGGGTCGCCGGAACGGGTTGATCCCCGGCAGGTTCCAGCCGGAGCTTTCGCTTGAGCCAGCCCGAAAAGGGCATGCTGAACAGCACGGCGGCGGCGAACATGAGGAAGAAAACCGTGTTCACGTCGGCGCGCTGCAGAAGGATTACCGCGTTGTTCTGGGCGGTGCCGAGGAATCCGTATCCGCCGAACAGCGCCTTGGTGTATTCCCAGAGGCCCCCGAGCGTTTCCTGGGTGAAGATGACCCATCCGTAGACGATGAAGAACAGCGACCAGACGTGGGGAAGAATCTTCCCCTTCTCCAGCCATTTCCGGAACACGAGCTTCTCAAGAACCAGCAGGAATCCGAAATACAGACCCCAGAGGACGAAGTTCCAGGACGCGCCGTGCCAGAGGCCGGTCAGGAACCAGACCACGAAGATGTTGAGAATCCAGCGGGGCCTGGATACGCGGCTTCCGCCCATCGGGATGTAGATGTAGTCCCGGAAGAAGGAGGACATGGTGATGTGCCAGCGTCTCCAGAATTCTGTGACCGAAGACGCGATGTACGGATAATTGAAGTTCTCCGTGTAATGGAATCCCATCATGCGTCCCAGTCCGATGGCCCTATCCGAATAGCCGCTGAAGTCGAAGAAGATCTGGAAGGTGTAGGCCAGAATCGCCACCCAGGCGCCGAGGCTCCCGAGGGAGGAGGCGGGATTCTCGAACAGCGCGTCCGCCGTCTGCGCCATCGTGTTGGCGATCAGGACTTTCTTCCCGAGTCCGACGATGAACCGGCGCGCGCCTGCCGCAAAATCCTCCAGCGTTTC
The DNA here is from genome assembly GCA_017612655.1 of Clostridia bacterium. Classification (GTDB taxonomy): domain Bacteria; phylum Bacillota; class Clostridia; order Oscillospirales; family CAG-272; genus RGIG3925. The sequence goes on from JAGAFM010000018.1 coordinate 1,871, forward strand.
GGTCCGCTGGTTCAGCTGGGCGGCGACCGCCTCGTACCGAACGATCGGGCCGGCGATCAGCTGGGGAAACATGGCGACGTACGCGCCGAAGTTAATGAAGTCGTGCTGCGCTTCCACCTTGCCGCGGTACACGTCGATGGAATAGGACATGGTCTGGAAGGTGTAGAACGAGATCCCGATCGGGAGCACGATCTCCGGCACCGGGAGGAGCGTGCCGAACAGCGTGTTCGCGGTCCCGATCATCATGGTCAGGTATTTGAAGACGGCCAGCAGCGCCAGGTTGCCGATCATCGAAACGGTCAGGAACGCTTTCTTCTGTTTCGGGCGGCCTTTCTTTTCCCCGGCTTCGATCATTCTGCCGCAGGTGTAGTCCAGGATCGTCGAGTAGACCATCAGCAGAACGTAAACCGGTTCTCCCCAGGCGTAGAAAACGAGGGAGAAGAGAAACAGGGCAATATTCTTGCCGCGGATCCCGAACAGTTTCCCCAGCAGAAAGTAGCAGAGGAAAAAGACCGGGAGAAACGCGAACAGAAAGGTCAGACTTGAGAATACCACAAGGTCACTTCCTTTGCAGAGAGGGATCGGATCGATCCTTCCGTGTCACGTGAGTCCCTTCAGGGAGTCTCCGTAATAGTCATATACCACGCGGTCGCTCATTTCGAGCAGGAGCACGTCGGTGATGTTGTACTTTTCGATCAGATACTCGTAAGCGATCGGGTCCAGTCCGGAGTTGCTGTCCACGTAGCGGACGTAGGTCGTATCGAAATAGGAGGCAAGCACTTCCTGCAGGGGCGGGGAATAGGAATCCCCGATGATCAGGAGGTTGCGGCCGGTTTTGTTCTCCGGATACTCGATCTTGCGGCAGATCATCTGGAACTGGATGTAGTGGCTGTAGCTTTTCGATTTTTCGTAGTTGCCGCTTTCGTACCGCGCGAGACTCTCCTTCAGCGTTTCGGTTCCGCCGTAGGGGACGTGCTTCTCCCGGACCACGGTATGATCCGCGAGAGGGTAGACCGCGACGGCGAAGGTGTCGGAGAGATTGTAGCTGGAAACCGCCAGCGCGTTGGAACCGTAGAACTCCACTTGATCGAACGTCCGGATCTGGGGATTGTAGAGCTTGATGTCGCTGTAGTTCTTCTGCATCATGGCGGTGATTTTGCGGTACGCTTCGGTATAGCCGTACACGTTCCAGTGATGGTCCGTGCGGAAGTATTTGTTATACTTGTCTTCGATCGTTTTGATTTCCACGCAGTCGTACTGAATGCCCGGATTCAGACGGTTCCGGAATTCTACGAACAGTTCGCGCTTGGATTCGCTCGGGAGAATCTCGTCGCAGAGGGCGGTGTCCTCAAAGCACGTCACGGGGAACACGTACCAGTTGACTTCCGGCTTGGATGCGGCGAACCGGTTGATCTTTTCGAGCTGCGCCTCCATGTCCGGACGCAGGGCACTGTTGTCCCAGGCGGGAATCCGGACCAGGAAGTCCATCAGCTGGCCGTTCTGACCGCGCTGCGCCTTGATTTCATAATAGCGGTGGCTGCGGTCGCCGGAGAGGTAGATGACTTCATAGGTCGGCTCGACCGCGGGAATCTCCTCGGTTACGGGCTCGGTCTGGAGCTCTTCGGTCGTCTGAGGCGGTTCTGTTGCCGGTTCCTGCGTCGGAGGTTCCGTCTGAGGCGGCTGGGTCGCCGGCTCCTGCGTCGGAGGCTCCGTCTGAGG
>JAGAFM010000019.1 GCA_017612655.1 Clostridia bacterium
CCGCTTCAGGAACGGTGTTGAGACATTACCTTCCATCCTGAAGAATGTGTACAACGTGAATAAAATGCCGGTGCGTGGGAAGATACACTGTAAGTTCTTCTTTGGCAGCAAAGTAGCGGCACTGAACTTCAAGAAGCTTCTCGGATTCCGAAGAGGCACGGGGAAGTATGCCCAAAATGCCCTGCTTACAGCAGGATGCTGAGATAAAATGGCAGGGATACGTGTTTCCGATAGAGAATCGGATAAGATAATCGGAAACTTTCCTGGTTGATCTCGACTTATTTGTAGTTTTCAAGGTTTCAAGATTCAAAAAAAAATTGATTGGGACAAGGTAGGGGGCATTAGATGCATGCTTTTGACCTTGCCATCATTCTATAAAACCCAGAAAGGAATTCCAACCACCATTTTCCGATCATTATTCTTGTGGGAAGGTCATAGCCGCAAACCGTTTTGTCTCCTTTACCCAAAAATCGAAACGGATTGTTATGGAAAAGAGAGATTCTCCATCCCCTTCCTTGACAAAAGCGGAAGGAACTGATATGATTTGATAGACGAAATTTCAAAATGATAGTTTGACTATCAAGGGTTGAAGGATATTTAAATGACAATTCTGGATGCAAAGCGCAAATTCGTGATAGAAACGGCGACAGGCCTCTTCCTGGAGAGACCCGTCGGCGCCGTCACAGTCAAGGACATCGCCGCTGCTTCGGGGCTGGGCGAGGCCACGATCTACCGCTACTTCTCGGGCAAGGGCGAGCTGCTGGTCGCGTGTGCCCTTTCTCTTCAGGAGAAGATCGTCGGACTGTTTGAGGACCAGGGAACCCCCGACGGTTTTTCCGGGCTGGCGCGGTTTTACCGCGCGTATCTGGAGACGTTTCGGAACACCCCCGAACTCTACCGGTTTCTCTCGGAGTTCGACGCATACTGTCACAACGGCGGTGTTGATCTCGAGGAATACGCCGACAACATCGACCGGTTCAAAGGCGCCTTTACCGCGGCATACGAACGAGGACTTTCCGACGGCAGCGTCCGGAATGTCGAGAATGTTTCGCTTTTCTATTATTCGACCGCGCACGCGCTTCTGGCGCTCTGCAAAAAGCTTGCCGCCGAGGGCACGCTCATCCGGCAGGATTATTCGACCGACCGTGCGGCCGAGGTCGAAACGCTGATTGAGCTGATCCTTTCTTCCCTCAAAGCGTAAAGAGGAACCAAACCGCGGTTTGACGCGGAAAAATACAACAAAACAGGAGGGGAGCGCCCATCAAACGGGGCGTTTCGGGAATAATCATGAAGAGACTGTCCAAAAAGCAAATGATCCTCTTCGCCGTCGGCCAGCTCGGCTGGTCGATGCTGAGCGGCCTCATCAACGCGTGGCTCGTCACCTTCTATCTGCCGACGCAGGGCGACATCGCCTCGGGCGCCGTCCAGTTCATCTCCCCGGGGCTCGTCATTCTCGGATTTCTCACCATTCTCGGCCTGATCACGGCGCTCAGCCGGATTTTCGACGCCGTCACGGACCCGTGGATCGCAAGCCTGAGCGACCGGAGCAAGAATCCCCGCGGTCGGCGCATCCCCTTCATGCAGAAGGCCGCCATTCCGCTCTCCGTCGTCACGGTGCTTCTTTTCTGTGCGCCCGTTGAAGCGATCAGCGGCATCAACATCGCCTGGATTTCTGTTTTCATCGTTCTCTTCTACCTCTTTATGACCATGTACTGCACGCCCTATAACGCCCTCATTTCCGAATTCGGCAAGACGCAGGACGACAGAATGTTCATCTCCACCGCCATCTCGCTGACCTTCTTTGCGGGTACCCTCATCGCCTACACCCCCTTCGTCTTCGCGGGAATGCTCCGGGAATCCGTCGGCTTCAACTGGAGCTATCGGATCTGCTTCATCGTCATAGCCGTACTGGCCTGCGTCGCCATGCTGCTTCCGACCTTCCTTCTCAAGGAAAAGGAATTCGTCGATACAAAGCCCTCCGAGAGCAATATGTTCAAGTCGCTTGCGGCTACCTTCAAAAACCGCGATTTCCGCGTTTTCGTCGGCTCCGACATCATGTACTGGATCGGCCTCACTCTGTTCCAGACCGGACTTCCCTTTTTCGTAAAGGTTTCCATGGAACTTGACGAGAGCATGACGATGGTCTTCATGGGCGGCATGACCGTCCTCTCCGCCGTCTTCTATCCCTTCGTCTCCGGACTCGTCCGCAAATTCGGCAAGAAGAAGCTCACGATCGTCGGCTTCCTGGGCCTCGCCCTCGCCTACGTCGTGACGGCTCTCATCCGCGTCCTTCCCATCCCCGGCATGATCATCGGCGTGCTCATCTGCGTGATCGCGGCCTTCCCGATGGCGCTTCTTGGGATTATCCCGCAGTCGATCGTCGCCGACGTTGCGGAGGCGGACGGCATCGAGACGGGTGAGAACCGCGAGGGAATGTTCTTCGCTGCCCGCACCTTCGCCATGAAATGGGGCCAGTCGCTGGCCATGCTCGTCTTCACCTCGCTTGCGATCATCGGCACCACCCAGAACACCAATTCCAACGACATCACCGCCTCCGCCACGGGTCTTACGATCGTCGCCGTGGTAGCGGTTGTCTTCTGCGCGCTCGGCGCCGTGATTCTCGCGGCCTACAACGAAAAGAAAGTCCTGAAGACCATTTCCGACAAGAAGGTTCTCGCGGAAGAGCCGAAAGCGGAAGAGGAGCCGAAGGCCGACTGAGATGGTTTACAACTACGAACTGATTTACCGGGCGGACGGTGAAGAGCGCATGCTCAAAAACGAGCTCTCGGATGCCCGCGTGCGCCTCTCCGTTACCGACGACGGAGAGCGGCACGCCGTCCTGCTGGAAGCGCTCGCTGACGTGGAACTGAACAGCTACGCCGAGGCGGATCACGACTTTTTCACGAAGCAGTCGCCCGAGCGCCCCGACCCCAAGGGAGACCTCTATTTCATCAACGGCTACCAGTCGTGGACCGACACGAGGGAGTATTACGCAGACGCCCGTGAACGGGACGTCAAGGCGCTCCCGAGGGCGCTGGTCCGCAACTTCTCCCTCGACCGCTACGGCGACGCCACCTTCTACGAATACGACAAGCGCATCCTCCACGGCTACGACTATTTCTACGTCCGGGGCGGGAGCGGCGCCTTCGTCGCAAACCTCAACGGGGAGCGCGCCTACCTGATCATCGAAGTGACCCGCCGCATCGGCGCCGTCACCCTGATTTCCGACGTACGCGGAAAAAAGCTCCGCGCGGGCGAACAGTACGTCCTGTGCGACTATCTCTACAAGGGCGACCGCGCGAGCGGTCTCGAAGCCTTCGACAGATACTGTCCGAAAAGGGACGTAAAGAAAATCTTCGGATACACCTCCTGGTACAACTATTATCAGGACATCAGCGAAGAGATTCTGCGGAGAGACCTCGAAGCTCTCGATTCCCGCTTCAACCTCTTCCAGATTGACGACGGGTACGAAACCTTCGTGGGCGACTGGCTCGAGGTCGACCCCGTCAAATTTCCGAACGGCCTTTCGGGCATCGCTGAAACCATCCACGAAAAAGGCTACCTTGCGGGAATCTGGCTCGCGCCGTTCGTCGCCGAGGAAAAAAGCCGTCTCTATCAGACAAAGCGGGACTGGTTCAGAAAAGACGCCGCCGGCCTTCCGGTCAAATGCGGCGGCAACTGGAGCGGTTTTTACGCCCTCGACCTTGAGAACGCGGAGGTGAGGGACTATATCGAAAAATGCCTCCGTCACTACGCCGACATGGGCTTCGATTTCTTCAAGCTCGACTTTCTCTACGCCGCGAACCTCCCCGATTACGAAGGAAAAACGCGGTGCGAAGCTGCGGAATACGCCTATGCCTTCCTCCGCGAGATTCTGAAAGACAAGCTCATCCTCGGATGCGGCGCCACGCTGATCAACGCCGCCGGAAGATTCGACTATCTTCGCGTCGGCCCCGACGTGTCGCTCATATTCGACGACGTCTGGTACATGCGTTTTCTGCACCGGGAGCGCATTTCCACCAAGGTCACGCTGCAGAACACCGTCTACCGCTCTTTTCTGGACGGCCGCCTCTTCGGCGCCGATCCCGACGTGTTTCTGCTGCGCGACGAGAATCTTTCCCTGACTCCCGAACAGCGGCGCGCTCTGATTACGATCAACGCCCTTTTCGGAAGCGTTATGATGACATCCGACAACATCGCGACCTACGACGGGGAGAAAAGGAAGCTCCTTTCGGAATCCCTGGCTCTCTTCGAGAGCGCCCGCGTCATCGGCTATTCCCGGTTCGATACCGTCATCACGATTGAATACGAACAGGAAGGTCAAAAGAACACCATCCGGTACGATACGGAAAAGGGGGTACTCGTTTGAAAGACAGAACTGGCGTCATTTTCGGAAACGAAATCGACGAAAAGACCGTCCGGTCCGCCGAAAAAAGCAAGGGGAACTACATCAGGAAATACGGGGACGACTCGTCCGCCGACTACAAAATCTCATTTGAGCCTATCGAAACGCTTTCGGCGATGGGCGTGAAAAACATCGTCTTCGGCAATGAAAACGAGCCGTTTGACGAGAAGGCGCTCATCGTGGGCAACATCCGCATGGGCTTCGGCCATTACCGGATCTCCATCGCCATGGCCTCCTGCGCAAAGGCGCTGGGATTCTCGCCGTACTGGCTCGACCTTGCCTCCTTCGACGCCACGGGCTCCAAAATGATCCGGGAACAGAACGATCTGTATTCCAAGGCCTCCCGCATCTCCCAGAAATCGCGTCTCTTCAACAAATTCGTCTGGGAGCCCCTGAACAGCGAAGGCTTCAAGAAGATCACCTACAACGCCAAGGATCAGAAAAACAGCGAGCTGCTGGTTCCGATTTTCAAAAACATCCCGAAGGATATCCCCTATATCGCCACGCACGTCTGGCCGAGCCAGGGCGCCGTCCACGCGGGGATGACCCGCGTCGTCAACGCCATTCCCGACAACTGGCCGATGGGTCTTCACCTTTCCGAGGGTGCGATTCACGCCGTCCAGACCCCGTTCGCCTACCTCGGATACAAAACCCTTTCGGGCTTTTCGAAAAAGCCTTTAAAGGGGATCCCGGGAAATCAGATCACGGACGTCGGCTGCTTCATCGATCACGAACTTCTCTGCGATCTCGAAAACGACAACCGTCTCCGCCGCGAACGGATCGCGGGCGGCAGGCCTCTCCGCATTCTGATGAACGTCGGCGGAGCCGGAGCGGGCGGCGACATGTTCGAGGCGATGATCGACCATCTCATCCCCTACGTCAACGCGGGCAAGGCCGCGCTGTTTCTGAACACGGGCGACCACAAGGCGGTTTACGACCATTTCATCGCCCGCATTGCCGGCCGGGCACCCGTAACGACCTGCGAAAACGACTACGCTTCCCTTCTTGCGAAGGTCGGAGAAATGAAGGAAGGCGATGCCGGAGGCATCACGGTCGTGTACAACGACGATCTCTTCCGTGCCGTCTATTCCACCAACCTCCTGATGCCCGTCTGCGATCTGCTCGTCACCAAGCCCAGCGAGCTGGCCTATTACCCCATTCCCAAACTCTTCATGAAGCATATCGGCGGCCACGAGGTCTACGGCGCCGTCCACGGCAGGGAATACGGTGACTCCACCGACGAATATCCGACGAAAAAAACGGTCTGCGAGGCTCTGGACCGCGTTCTTTCCGACCGGGATCTCATCCCGCACCTCTGCGACCGCATTGATGCTCTGAAAAAGCAGGGCTGCTACGACGGCGCATACGAGTGCGTCAAGCTGGCGGCGGGAATCAGAAAACTGGATTCCGTCTGATCCGTCCGAACAGATCGGACAGAGGGTTGCCGGCTTCTCCGGCCAGAGTGCCTCAAGAGAAAGCAAAAACGAAGAAATCGGGAGGTTGTCCCGACCGTTACGAGGATGTTTTTCAGAAGAACCGGTGTAATCCCGCTGGTAGGGGTTACACCGTTCTTCTTTTTCCCGGTTTTTGATTCTGTTTCCGAATTCAGTACGCAAAGGATCAGAAATACTGGTTTTTGTATCTTGCGCTTTGCCCGAAAATATGAGATAATACGGCTGAGTGCGTGGACTCCGGGTTCGCCGGACCGCTCCGCTGAGAAAAAGGATGGGAGGGATTGACCGGATGCAAAAAAATTGGTATCGGCTGGACACGGCGGCGCTGCTCTTTCCCGCCATCTCCCGCAGGGACTGGTGCAACGCCTTCCGCGTTTCCGCCACCCTGACCGAAGCAATCGACCCGGTCATTCTGCAGCGCGCAACGGAAGATTTGCGCACCCGGTTTCCCGGTTTCTTTGTCTCCCTTCGCAAGGGCCTTTTCTGGTATTATCTGGAAGAAAGCTCCGAGCCGGTAACGGTTCGAAGCGATTACGCCTATCCGCTGACCTTTATGAGCAGCAGAGAGCTGCGGAAGAACTGCCTCCGGGTTCTCTACTATAAAAACCGCATCGCCTGCGAGTTTTTCCATTCCGTGACGGACGGACACGGGGGAAGCGTTTTTCTCTGCAATCTCGTCGCCCGCTATCTGGAGCGGAAGAACGGGCTCCGCGTACCCCGCGAGGGGTTCATTCTGGACCTGACGGAACCCCCGCCCCCCGAAGAACTGGAGGACAGCTTCCTGAAGAACGCCGCCGAAGTTGCCGCCGGCCGCCGGGAGGAGAAGTCGTACCGCCTGCACGGATCCCGCGACTCGCACGGGTTTAAGACGCTGACGACCGGGATTGTTGATACCGAGACGCTTCTCGACACCGCACACCGGTACCGGGTGACGGTCACCGCCCTGCTTGCGGCCGTAATGGCGGAGAGCGTCATCGCCATGCAGGCCGAAGAACTCCCCCGAAAGCTCCGGCGTCCCGTGAAGATTACCATCCCCGTCGATCTCCGGCGCCTCTACGGAAGCCAGACGCTGAGAAACTTCTCCCTCGTGCTGAATGTCGGGGCGGACCCGCGGTTCGGCGACTACCGGTTCGAGGAACTGTGCAGCACGATATATCATGAACTCTGCGCAAAAGCCACGCCGCAGAACATGGCGGGCATGATTGCCGCCAACGTTCAGCCGCAGCAGCTGGTCCTTCTCCGTCTCGCGCCGGTCTTTCTGAAGAATCTCGTGATGAACGCCGTCTACCGCCGTGCCGGAGAGAGCGGCGGAAGTCTGAATATTTCCAATCTAACGAATCTGCCCCTGCCCCAGATCATGTTGCCCTACGTCAGCCGTCTGGAATTCATCATCGGGCCCCAGCGCAGTTATCCGAACAACTGTTCCGTGGTCAGCTTCAGCGGGAAAACCTACATCAACATGATTCGGAACATCCGGGAATCGGAGCTGGAGAGACGCTTCTTCTCGCGTCTGGTCGAGCTCGGAATCCCGGTGGAAATCGAATGCAACAGGAGATAGAACATGTATTGTGTGAAATGCGGCGTGAAGCTTCAGGAGGGCGTCAACGAATGTCCGCTGTGCCGGACTCCCGTCTGGAATCCGGATCAGGCGAAGGAACAGCCCGCGTACCCGGATCAGTATCCGCGTGCGCACCGGGAGTCCAATCTCCCGGCCGCGGTTGCGCTCACGGTTCTCTGCGTGACCGCCGTCATCGTCATTCTGACGGTGTGCCTGAAGCTGTACGGATCCCTGAACTGGGGCGGGTACGCGATCAGCGGCGTCGCTATGTTCTATGTGATCTTCGCCCTGCCGAACTGGTTCCGTCACCCGATGTGGGAGGTCTTCATCCCGGTCGATCACGCGGCCGCGGCGCTGTTTGTGCTGTATGTCTGCCTGGAGACGGGCGGATCCTGGTTCCTGAGCTTTGCCCTCCCGGTCATCCTCATCAGTTGTCTGCTCTCCACCGCCCTCTACTGTCTGCTGAAATACGTCCGGGGCGGAAGGCTGTTCATTCTGGGCGGGCTGCTGCTGGGCATCGGAGGGTTCACCGTTCTGATCGAGCTGTTCGAGCATCTGACCTTCGGCGTCGACATGTTCCGGTGGAGTCTGTATTCCCTTCCGGTCTTCGCGGTCGCGGGAATCTTTCTCCTGCTGGCGGGCATGATACCGGGGCTCCGGCACGCTCTGGAAAAGCGCACCTTTTTCTGAACGGGGGGAGAACGGTATGGCCAGACGCCTGTTTATTCCGGAAAGACGCGTGATTCCGGTCGACCGTCACCGGATAAGACTCCTGATCCTGCGGCCGGCGGAGAAAGCGGAGGCCAAAGTTCCCGGCGTTCTCTGGATCCACGGAGGCGGATATCAGTCCGGATCCGCGAAGGACGTCTTCATCACGCGGGCGCTTTCCCTGGTTGTGAAATTCGGCGCCGTTCTCGTCGCGCCGGACTACCGTCTCTCGAAAAAGCATCCGTACCCCGCAGGTCTCCGGGACTGCTACGCCGCGCTCCTTTATCTGAAGGAACACGCGGAAGAACTGGGGGTCAGGCCGGATCAGATCATGGTCGGAGGCGAGAGCGCAGGCGGCGGTCTGACCGCCGCACTGTGCATGCTTGCCCGCGACCGGGGAGAGGTGAATATTGCGTTTCAGATGCCTCTCTACCCGATGCTCGACGACCGGGACACTCCGTCCTCGGCCGACAACCATGCCCCCAACTGGAACACGAAACGGAACCGCAGAGCCTGGAAGCGCTATCTGAGGGACGCGTACGGCACGGAGCTCGTCTCCTGCTATGCCGCTCCGGCCCGAAGAGAGGACCTGAGCGGGCTCCCTCCCTGCTACACCTATGTCGGGGAGGAGGAGCCTTTCTTCTGCGAAACGGTGGATTATGTCCGGAGACTCCGGGAGGCCGGGATCGAAGCGGAGTGCGACGTGTATCCGAACTGGTTCCACGCCTACGATCTGTTCTTCCCGGCGAAAAAGACCGTACGGGAGGCCGTCTCCCGTTTCGAGGAGCACTTCCGGTACGCGGCGGAGCATTATTCCGCCCCGCAGAAGGAAGAAAAAGAAGAGTCAGCGCGCAACAATACTTCCGAAAAGGAGAGATCAACATGAAAAAAGTTGTTTTGATGGGCGATTCCATCCGCCTGAGTTATCAGGAGCGCGTCCGCGAACTGCTTGCCGACGTGGCGGATGTGGTCTGGCCGAAGCAGAACGGCGCCTACACGATGGACACGATCTGGGCCGTCCGCGACTGGTTCCGGGACAACGGGTGGGGTCCCGTCGATCTCATCCACTGGAACAACGGGATCTGGGAACATCACCGGACACTGGACGACGGCGAGCCCCTTACCACTCCGGAGGAGTATCTCTATCTGAACAGACGGCTTCACCGCCAGCTGAAAACGTACACGGACAATCTGATCTGGGCAACCACGACTCCCGCAGGGCTCTGCTACAAGTACAACAAAGACGGCCGTGACGCGGTTTCGAGGGATGAATGGAACCGGGAAAACGAACTTTACAATGCGCTGGTTTCTTCCTATCTCATCCAGCAGGGCGTGGAAATCGACGACCTCTGGGCGCTGATGAACGAGCATCTCGACTATATCTGCGAAGACGGTTTTCACCTGAATCCGGCGGGCGTCGAGGCGGCGGCCAATCAGGTTGCAGCATGCATCCGGGCTAAACTGCTCCGGAACTGAATTCCAGAACTGTCCTCCTTCAAAACAGCGGAAAAGCCGCAGTATCCATGCGTTCTGCATCGGTACTGCGGCGTTGTTTTTGCGTTCTGGAGTCCGTGGCTTCCGGAAACGGGGTTCAGCCTCCGCTGACGGTCGCCGGTTTTCCTGAGAGTTCCCGGATTTGGGCGGCCGTTTCCTTGAGCGGGCCTTTTTCCATGAACTTCGGATTGTCGTAGGGCTGGGATTTTCCGAGCTGCTGGGCTTTGGACAGTCCGAGCGGATGGTAGGGTTCCAAATTCACGGCGCGGATTCCAGGAAGACGTCCGGCCAGTTCGGCGATCGCCCGGTAATGGGACTCCGAATCGTTGCACCCGGGCACGATGGGGCAGCGGAGAACGATTTCCGCGCCTGCATCGGAGAGGTGTTCCAGATTGGAGAGAATCCGGTCGGAATCCACCCCGGTCAGAGCCCTGTGTTGTTCCGGCTCGGCTTTATAGTCGTACAGGAAAAGGTCGACAACCGGAAGAAAACGTTCGAGCGTCTTCCAGCTGCAGTAGCCGGAGGTTTCCATCGCGACATGGAGGCCTTCTTTTTTTGCCGCCTCGCAGAGGGCAAGGGAAAAGGACGGCTGGGCCAGCGGTTCTCCCCCGGACAGCGTCATCCCGCCTCCGCCTTCCTCGTAGAACACCCGGTCCTGAAGAACCTTTTCCAGTACTTCTTCCACGGTTTTCTCCTCTCCCTCCCGTTCGACGCGCCCGGTATAGGGGCGCATGCAGTCGTAGATCCGGTACGGCGCGATCCGCTCCGGATAATGCGGCGCCCTCGCCTCCCCGGAGATCCCCTGATTGCGCTCGACCATAACGGACCTGAGCGACCAGAGCTCGGCCTGGACCCCCTCGGGCAGTCCTTCAACGGACAGGGATACATCGTCCGACGGCACGTCCCGCAGAAGGAGCTGGAACGAGGCGTATCCGCCCCGCGC
>JAGAFM010000020.1 GCA_017612655.1 Clostridia bacterium
GAACGTTCCCAGAACGCCTCTCCGAGAACATAGGCGGGTTCCGAAGAAGGCTCCGGTCCGGATTCCGGTATCTCCCCTGTCTCGCCGGTTCCCATTAGCAGTTCACCGGCATCTGCAAGGGCGATCTAGGGTATGGATATCAGCAGGATCGCTGCGCAAAGTAATAATGAGAGAATTCGAAAAAAGAGATTGGAAGAGTTGCTTTTCATGGGTGAATCCCTTCTTGTTTCTTAGGCCTTTTTCACTCTCAATTATATCATCGAATGATTGGAAAGGCAAGTATGAGATGGGTAGGGGACACTTTATTGTTCTTTTTTTCTGCTTTTCCATTGTCCAAAAAGACCATGGCATCGTATTTTCAGTTTTTTCCTCAAACCCGTAAATAGAGCCTTTTATCCTATTCCGATGAAATGAGGAAAAGGCTTTTCTGTTCCCTTGACTTTCCCCCTGCCGCGTGGTAGAATACTGGTGTTCCGGACATGCGCCGGACACGCGGAATAATCCCGTATCTGACAAAGGAGAATGAGCCGATGATTACCGGAATCACCCAGAAACAGCGTGAGATTTTTGAAGACATTGAAGTGATGTATACCCGGTCGTACGACGCAGACGGAAACCTGATCGAGAGAAAAGGGACTTCTTCCGAAGTGGACTACGGATCCGGCAGTTGGTCCCGCATCAGCAGGGACAACGGAGCGACCTGGACCGAGTGGGTCAAGGAATTCGACGACGACGCGGACGGAAGGCGCGGAACCTTCCAGGTGGGCGACGACACGGACCAGATCCTCGGAACGGTCGGTGGCAAAGAGCCGGATGTTTACGATCCGGCAAGCGGCTGCAAGATTGGCGTCAGCGGCTTCACCTATCTGCTGAAGGGACATAATGTCGGCTATTTCGCCATGTGGGAAACGGGAGAGGATACGCTCTTTAACCATTCCTATTTCTCTTTCCGGAAGCCGAACGGCGAACTGATCACGCGCCTGATCCGGTTCGAGGACGGCAAGGAGAATTACGATCCCAAGAATCCCAGGGACATGGAGTTCCTAGCCAACAACCGCGTCGCGGTCGGGCCCATTCAGAAGGCTCCTGACGGGAGTTTTCTGTTCACCGTCTTTCCCACCATGACGCTCTGCTGCAAAATCGCAGGCGTCGACGTGAACCGGTACTTCCCTTCCTGCCCGAACCTGACTGCCGGCATGCTGGTCGCCCACCTTTCCTGGAACAAGGAAAAGGACGATTATGATATTACCTATTCCAACCCGATCATGCTCAGCGACGTCCAGAGTTCCCGCGGCCTGATGGAATCCCATCTGGTCTTTCTGAAGAGCGGCCGCTGGCTGATCATGTTCCGCGGATCGAACAAGCACTATTCTCAGTGGAACTCCCGCATCGATCCGAGAACCCCCGGCTTCAAGTGGTACACTGTTTCCGACGACAACGGCATGACTTTCTCGGAACCGGCTCCCTGGCATTTCGACACCCAGGAAGTCGTCTACTCCTCCGCCACATACTCCGACGTTTTCCGTTCCACAAAAACGGGAGAACTGTACTGGATCGGCAACATCGTCGACCCGACCCAGATCTTCGGGAACTATCCGCGCTATCCACTTCAGATCTGCCAGATCGATGAAACCTACGGCTATCTGCTGAAGGATACCCTGCGCGAAATCGACACGCGCAGAGAACATGAGGGCAGTTTCCTGGAACTCTCCAACTTCAATCTGCTCGAAAACAAGGAAACGCTGGACCTTGAAATCCGCCTGACCAAGATCAACACCCACGAGGGCGTCAGACAAGAGGACGGCGACTGGTACTGCGAAGCGTGGGAATACGTCGTTTCCTTCGCGTAATCCCCGGCATCCCAATCCGAACAGAACGAAAACCCTGCCCCTCTCCGACGAGGAATGGACAGGGTTTTCCGGTCTGAAACCAAGATTCCGAAAGGAGACGGCAATTCCATGATTTCCAACATCAGACAGGTGTTTCGCGAAGCCAACGACGGTTTTGAATTCTATTATACCCATCAGTACGACAAAAGCGGGAATCTGATCGAGCGCAAGTTCGGAAGTGCGGAATGCGACTATATGTCCGCTGCATGGCACCGGGTCAGCACGGACAACGGAAAAACCTGGGGAGAATGGATCACGGATCTCAACGATGCGGAAGACGGACGCAAGGGGATGATTCCCTACGGGGACGACGAGGATCAGGAACTCGGGGAAATCCGCGAACCGGATTTCTATGACGAAGATTCCGGTTGCACCATCGGGATTTCGAACATCAATTACATCATCCGCGGTCATGCGGTCGGGTATTTCGAAAAATGGAAATACGGATGCGACTACGATTTCTATCACTCCTATTTTTCCTTCAGGAAGCCGAACGGAGAACTGGTGACACGACTGATCCGCTTCGAGGAAGGCCCCGAATACCGGAGCGCCCCGAGAGACATGGAGTATCTGAAAAAGAACCGGGTCCTCATCGCCACGCTGGACCATCCGGACCAGTCCTCCCCGTTTCTGAGAGCCCCAGACGGAACGCTCATTTTCCTCGCATTCCCGTCTATGCGGCTCTGCTGCAAACTGGCTGGCGTCGACGTGAACCGGTACTTCCCTTCCTGCCCGGATCTGGTCAGCGGACTTCTGGTCGGACATCTGAAATGGATCCCGGAAAAAGAGGATTATGAGATCACCTATTCGAATCCGATCATGGTCTCCGACATGCAATCCTCCCGAGGCGTAGCGGAACCGGTCATCGCGTTCCTTCCCTCAGGCCGGTGGGTCATCGCCTACCGGGGGTCGAATAAAAAACTCACTCAGTGGAACGCGCGCATCGACCCGAAAACCCCCGGATTCAAATGGTTCACCTATTCCGACGACTGCGGGAAAACCTGGTCGGTTTCGATGCCCTGGCATTTCGATACGCAGGAGGTTGTCTATTCCTCCGCGTCCTTCAGCGCGACGTTCCGTTCCTCCAAAACCGGTGACTGGTACTGGGTCGGAAACATCTGCGAGCCGTCTTCCATTTACGGAAACGACCCGAGGAACACGCTTCACATCTGTCAGATCGACCCCACGTATGGCCACCTGATCAAGGATACGCTCCGCGTGATCGACACCCGGAGAGAGGGCGAAGGTCCGCAAACCGAACTCTCGAACTTCAACCTGTTCGAAAACCGGGAAACAAAAGAGCTGGAGATCCGGCTGTCCAAGTGCAACATGCACGAGGGAACCGAGCAGATCAAGGGAGACTGGTACGGAGAAGCCTGGGAATACTATATTTCCTTTGAATAAAACAACAAAAACCTGCTTTCCCTCAGAAGCAAATTCAAGAAACGGAGAAAGAAAGATGATCACAAACATCAGGCAAGTTTTCAGAGAATCCTTCGACGATTTCGAGATCGCCTATCACAGACGCTACGATGCGAACGGAAACCTGATTGAGTCCAAAGTCGGAAGCGCGGAAGTCGACTATGTGGCAGGCGCGTGGCACC
>JAGAFM010000021.1 GCA_017612655.1 Clostridia bacterium
GAACAGCGTCAGGACCTCAAAGCGCATATGCTGACTTCCCATCAGGCGTTTCCTCCAAAAGACGCTTCCCGGAACATTCCGGGGATCGGTGCGATCGAGAGGCCGAGATCCGGGTCGGTGCAGCGGAGAAATTCCTTGACAGCCGGAACCAGCACGGTACGCCCGTCCTCACACCGGATTTCCCAAATCGGCCCAGCAGGGTAGTCAAGCACATCCGAAAGAATCCCCAGCTGCTCCCCTGTCTCCGCATCGAAGACCGGTTCCCCGATCAGATCGGCGAGAAAGTGAGTTCCTTCCGGCAGGGGAAGATCTTCCCGCTTCGCATACAGAATCTGACCTTTCAGGGAGGCTGCCGCCTCGGGGGATTCCCATCCATCCGCATGAAGCAGGAGAAATCTTCCGTGCATGCGCACCCTGGAGATGGTGATAGGCTTGTCTCCTTCTGGGGAAAGATACAAAGTGGAGAGGGACCGGATGGTATCCTCCGAGTCGCACCACATCTCGATTTTCAGATCCCCGAGCACGCCATGGGTATTGCAGACGCGTGCAATCTCCAGGCAGGGCTTCTTCGGCTTGTTCATGAACGGCATTCACCTCGCTTCTCTGGAAAAACGGTCGGAGAATGGAAGGATCTCTTTACTCCGTCCGTTCCGTGTCCATTTTCGCTGCAATCGCGATCAGACGCTCGATCACGGGGCAGAGAAGGATGACTACGGCCAATTCCACGAGGAAATTGGCTCCCACCAGGCCGAGAATCATAAAACTGCCTGCGTCCTCATATCCGGCACCTGCTGCCCATTCGCGAATCGTCGGCATGAAGAAGATCCAGCAGCCGAGCAAAAAGATGCCCGTGTTGACAATCGGAGAGAAGATGGCGGCGAGAGAAACCGCAAAATCCGTGCGCCAGACTTCTTTCCCCTTTGCTTCCAGGACAAAATGAATGCGGAATCGCCGAAAAATCCGATAGATAATCGCCGAGACGAGACCCGCCAGCGTGCCCTTCAGCAGGACAGTCAGCACGGTGCCAAGCGGATTAATGACGAGAAACGCCTGGGAATCATTGATCAGCACAACTACGCTGAAGACCAGTCCTAGAAACGCACCGGAAAGCGGGCCGCAGAGAGCGCCCCCCACGATAATCGGGACCAGGGCAAGCGTGATGGAAAACGGGCCGAAATGTATTTGTCCCGAGAAAAGCTGAAGAATCACCACGATTCCGGCAAGAATCCCGGTCAAAGCCAACTTCTTCAAACGGTCTGACGAATTATGGATTGCCATACGTTGTCCTCCTGACAGCAAATCGCTGAATGTGTCCGAAACTGCTTTGTTTAGGCTATCGGAATCTCTCAGTCCGTTCCTCGGATGTTATCCTGATGGAATGCTTCGAGGGCTTCCGCAGCCGCGGTCTTATCGATAATGGTACGGAGAAGGAGATCCAGTTCGGATCCCTCCGTGTAATCGGCGGGAGCGTAGTACCGGATCCGTCCGTCTGTGAGCATCTGACGGACCTTCCCCTTGTCCCGAACGATCGGGTCATATACGCCGATGGAGTGCCCTCCGTTGACGTTGACCAGCTTCATGCAGGGGATATCCGTTGAACTGTCTCCGACATAAACCATGTTCCGGAAGGGAACCCGGAGTTTCTCGGGCGGGAAATAGTCGTTGACCCGCTCGTCGTTGATGTCAAGCACGCCTTTTTCTATTCGGAACAGGCACTGTGTTTTGTTGGTGTAGTTGATGACCTGGGCAGGCCATTTCGCCACGCCCCTGTCGTTGAAGAAGAAAGAGCTGGCGTAGATGTAGGCAAATTCTCCACGCCTTGCAATGGAGGTCCCCTCAATCATTTCCTTCAGTCCCGAGGAAATGATGTAGTGCTCTACGGTGACGCCCTTCTCCTTCCCGTAGGAACGGATTCGGGAGAACCAGTCCTCTACGCCTGGGTAGAGACGGACGCGTGCACCGTAATCCATGAGTGCCTTGCGGGTAAGAACGAGGTTTCCTTCCGCCTCCCGCATCATTTTGTACATGTAGGCGAGATTCCGGTCCATGTGGTGTTCCTTTGCAAAGGCACCGGATTCTGCCCAGAACTGTTCCACATCGTATCCGACAGACTGAATGTATCCCTGCGCCTGCATGTTGTCTGGGGAGAGGGTCTTGTCAAAATCGTAGCATACGGCGAGAACGGGACGGGAGTTTTCCCGGGAGCGGGGATCGGTATCATGCATGGTCGGAATCCTCCTCTCTGGCCGGTCGGGCGGTTTGGAACAGATGCCTTTTTGCGCTGTGAGCCGGGCGATCTGTCTCGGTTTTTTCGTAGAATTCACGGAGATCGCCAAAGTCCTCGAACCGACGGACGGTCTCTTTCGAAAGAGACTCGGGCGAGGCGGGAGAGCAGACGAGAAAAGAGGAACGTCCCGCAGGAATGTTCCCGGAGAAGGAGGTGTAGGGAGTTGACCCGACCGTTTCGTGCCGAACGGATAGCCTTTGAATCTTCCCGGTATGCGGGTTCCATTCTTCCACGGTCCAGTTTCCGGAAACCAGGCAGGCGCCTGTCCAGTCCTTCACTGTCGTATTGGAAATGTAGAAGAGCTGCGCAGAGCCGATCTGTCTTCTCGTATAGTTGAAAACCCCCTTGGAAGGGATCCCGTCTGCAGCGGCCCCGATGTTTCGGAAGGACGGATAATTCAGGGAGAGAAGGCCGGAACGTAGAATCCGGGGACGGTGCTGAAAAATGATCTCAACCGGGATGTCGAACTGCCAGAGGGTCTCGTTGAGTCGGGCCGCCTCGACCATCTGAGTTCCGTCCAGTTCTGTCATGGAGGAGCGCAGATAGACCGCCATGCCCCCCGCTTCGTTCGTGTGCATCTCGTAGTCGGAGACGTAGTTGACTTCCCCGTTTTTGACTCCGAAAAGGCGGTACAGTATTTCTTCCGCTTCCTGCTGAGCCTCAGGGGTATGGTCTGAGACCCGGAACGGGATTCGGGATGTGGCTATGATCTTTCCCCCCGCGCGGTAAAACTCGTCCACTTTTCTCAGAACGGAGAGAGAGGTCAGCTTCATGGCGGGAAGAATCAGAACACGGTAGTGGGACTCGTTTTCTCCGCTTCCGACGGTGAGGACTCCTCCCTCCGAAGAATGGCTCTCAGATAGAGCATCCGGGTGAATCAGAACGGCGTCTCGTCCGCAATAATTGAGCAGGGAGCTGAGGTTTGAGATGTAATCCGCAAAAGGAAGGGTCGGAGCATAGGGGGAATCTTCCCGCGATTCGTAAAATCGCACGCCGGCGTGAAGGGATTCGACAGGGGAAAGAACGGCGACGTCGCAGACCGGTTTTCCGGAACGGAGCAGAGACTGACACCGTGCGGTAAACTCCGTGAAAGAAGGAATGCGGGAGACAATCTCCGTCTCTTCTTTGGAAAGAGTTCCGGGGCGAACGGTTTTTTGAATGCCCGGAATCACGGGAAGGAGAACGTTTGCGCCTCTGACCAGGGCATTCATTGCATCCCGAAACAGGATGGAGGAATCCATGCAGAAATAGGAGTCGAACAACCTGGCGGCAACCCGGTCGCGATTCCAGTTCACGGCGGAGGAGGCGGCGGGCTTGATTCCGTTGATTCCGTACAGATAGGCCCGGTCCATGAGTGCTGAGGGGATGTCAAAAGGTTTGAGTGCAAGAAGGGCGTCGCCGTACAGATGGGAAGAGGCTGCGGCTTTACCTTCGAACAGGGAACCGCAGGACGGAATTCCGTACTTCCGGGCAAAATTCCGAAAGGCAACCGGCAGTCCGTCGGCGAACATCTTCGCACGGCATTTTTGAAAGAGCGACGTATAGTAATCGGTTTCCTCCCCGATATTGAGAAACAGGGCAGGGTAAAACGGAGCGGGGTCAAAACCGAACATTTCGAAAAAGATCTCGTTGAAACGGTAACTCCATGTTCTGCGGTTGGGTGCAGCGTATCGAATTCCGTCCACGCAGAGCAGGGAAACAGCGCGGTCGCCTCCCGAGCCGTGTCCGAACAGCTCCGGGCCGTAAACCGTTTCGAACAGTTTCCCGCATGCTTCCGGGTCCAGCGGATCCACACGATCCGTTCCGGGAACCGGAACACAGGAGAACTGAAGGATGTTCCAGTTGCCGTCAGGCGTGTCCCACACGACGGTGTCACCCGTCAGTTCTTCCCTGAGATCGACGCAGGTACCCCAGTCGAGATCATATCCGACCACGGAGAGCGTGATTCCGGAAGGATCCAGCCTCTTTCGGTTTAACTCTCCTCCTATGCACTGGTACTCGCGCATGACGAGCATCTTTTCGGCGCATTCCGGATGCTCTTTCACGAATGCGCCGGTCAGAGACGGAGAAGGATCCCCGGGATCCGTGAAGCAGAGATAGGAGAGACCGGAGAGGCGACAGGCGGAAATGATTCTGGAGAAGGGAGCCCCTCTCAGGATGGTGGTTCCGTCTTCTGCTTTTCCGGGGAGAATCCCCACCGAGCCGAATCCGGCTTTTCGCAGACTGGAAAACAGGGCGGATTGTTCTTCCGGAAGACGGGGAAACGATTCCTCCTGCAAGAGAACGGCGGGACGGGATTCCTTGTCCGGTGAAGCAAAAGCGTGGCGCAACTGCTGCAGGTTTTCCGCCCTTGACATGCCGAATCCCTTCCTTTCTTTATGACAACAACCCATTTTATTATACCCTTTTTCAGGCTTTTTTTCAATGCTTTTTTGCAATTCACAAAAAATTTCGAGCTTTTTTACGTTTTCTATTTTCTTTTCGGCCCAATTTTGATATAATAAAATGGAATATACTTGGAAAAACGGGGGAGTCGTTCCCCCGAACAATCGGATTCCGATGCGTTCCGCATGCCCCCGTTTCGGAAGCAGCGCGGAACTGGAAAACGACGAAAGGAAACAGAGACTGAATGGCTAAAAAACCGGAAGAATCTCCCGCATACAACAACCAGAGCATCGTCGCGCTGAAGGGAGCGGACCGCGTTCGAAAACGTCCCGCCGTGATTTTCGGATCGGATGGACTAGAGGGCTGCGAACACTCCTTTTTCGAGATCCTGTCCAACTCAGTGGACGAGGCGCGCGAGGGATACGGAAACGAGATCATCATTACAGCGTTTGCGGATCACTCCTACGAGATAGAGGACTTCGGCAGGGGGGTCCCTCTGGATTACAACGAGGCGGAAGGACGCTACAACTGGGAACTCGTCTACTGCGAGCTGTACGCCGGGGGAAAATACGACAACAACTCTGGAAACGCAGCCTATGAGTACTCCCTTGGACTGAACGGGCTTGGTGCCTGCGCGACACAGTATTCCTCGGAATACATGACCGTTACATCCTATAATTCCGGAAACCGGTATGAAATCAGGTTTGAAAAAGGGGAACCGATCACAGACCTGATGATCGAACCCCTTTCCAAAAAAGATCAGGGCCGAACGGGAACCGTTGTCCGCTGGAGGCCGGATCTGGAGGTCTTTACCGACATTGCGGTTCCGATGGAAAACATCGCCTCCACCCTGCGCAAGCAGTCTATCGTCAATGCAGGGATCAGGTTCCGTTTCCGCGCGGAACAGGAGGACGGCTCCTTTGAGGAAACGGTTTTCGAGTACGAAAACGGCATTTCGGACTACGTCCGGGAACTGGCGGGCGGAACCGAATTCACCCCGCCTCAGCTCTGGAAACTGGAAACTTCCGGACGGGACCGGGACGACAAGGATGATTACCGTCTCCGGGCGGAAGTGGCTTTCTGCTTCTCCGGAACGGTGAATGTTCTGGAATACTATCATAATTCCAGCTTTCTGGAGCACGGCGGGTCTCCGGACAAAGCGGTCCGCGCCGCATTCGCCTATGCGGTGGACAAGTACCTCCGAGCGAACGGAAAGTACAACAAAAACGAATCCAAAATTCTATTCAATGATATTGAGGACTGCCTGATTCTGGTCATCAGCAGTTTCTCCACGCAGACATCCTATGCGAATCAGACGAAAAAGGCCATCACAAACACCTTCATCACGGAAGCGCTGACGGCTTTTCTCAAGACCCAGCTTGAAATCTATCTGACCGAGAACCCGATCGATGCCGACAAGATCTGTGGACAGATTCTGATCAACAAACGGTCCCGCGAAACCGCGGAAAACACCAGGCTGAACCTGAAGAAAAAGCTGGGCGTCAGCATGGATCTGACCAACCGGATCGAGAAGTTCGTGAACTGCCGGACGAAGGATCCGGACAAGAGAGAGCTGTACA
Organism: Clostridia bacterium; assembly: GCA_017612655.1. Taxonomy (GTDB): domain Bacteria; phylum Bacillota; class Clostridia; order Oscillospirales; family CAG-272; genus RGIG3925. Next base: position 6,253 of record JAGAFM010000021.1, read on the forward strand.
TCGTGGAAGGCGATTCTGCTCTGACGTCCTGCAAACTCGGCCGCGCGGCCGAATTTCAGGCCATCATCCCAGTCCGGGGCAAGACGCTGAACTGCCTGAAATGCTCCTATGACCGGATCTTCAAAAGTGACATCATCTGCGACCTGATTCGAGTGATCGGATGCGGGGTGGAGATCAAGACCAAGGCAAAAGGAGACATGGTTCCGTTTGACGCGGACGCGCTTCGCTGGTCGAAGATCATCATCTGCACCGATGCGGATGAGGACGGTTTTCAGATTCGGACGCTGATTCTCACGATGTTCTACCGCCTGCTCCCCTCACTCATCCGGATGGGGAAAGTATATATTGCGGAGTCTCCTCTTTACGAGATTACCTGCAGGGATAAGATCTATTTTGCCTATGACGAACCGGAGAAAGCCAAAATCCTGTCGAAACTGGGCAATGCGAAGTACACGCTTCAGCGTTCCAAGGGCCTCGGTGAAAACGAACCCGAAATGATGTGGCAGACCACTATGAATCCTGCGACCCGCCGCCTGATCCGCATCACCCCGGCCGGCGAAGCAGAGACGATGCGAATGTTTGAAACGCTCCTCGGTGAGGATCTTCCGGCCAGAAAGGAATTCATCGCAACGCATGCCGCGCTTTATGCAGCGGAAGCGGATGTCTGATTCCTCTGAACGTTTTTTCTGACAAGGAATTGAGTATGGCAAAAAGGAAATCGGATTCGGAAATAAACCGCGACGTTCCGGAGAAGGTCGCGGAAATTGCGCTCCAGCCTATCACGGAAACCATTGAAAAGAACTACATGCCCTACGTGATGAGCGTCATCATCTCGCGGGCGATTCCCGAAATCGACGGCTTCAAACCGTCTCATCGGAAGTTGCTCTATACAATGTACCGGATGGGGCTGATGAGCGGGCAGAGAACGAAAAGTGCAAATGTCGTGGGACAGACGATGCGGCTGAATCCCCACGGGGATTCCGCTATTTACGAGACGATGGTCCGTCTGACCCGGGGCAACGAGGCGCTTCTGCACCCCTTTGTCGATTCCAAGGGCTCGTTCGGCAAAGTGTATTCCCGGGATATGGCTTACGCGGCTTCCCGTTACACAGAGGTCAAGCTGGATCCTTTCTGCGCGGAACTGTTCCGGGGCATCGATAAAAACGCGGTGGATCTGGTTCCCAACTATGACAATACCACTACGGAACCGACCCTGCTACCTACTACCTTTCCGAATGTTCTTGTTTCGCCGAATATCGGGATTGCGGTCGGAATGGCGAGCAACATCTGCTCTTTCAATCTTCGGGAAATCTGCGAGGGGACGGCTGCACTGCTGAAAAACCCAAAGCTGTCCCTGAACGATCTCATGGATATTGTGAAGGCTCCCGATTTTTCTACAGGAGGACAACTTCTCTACGACCCGGCGGAAATGAAGGAGATCTTCCGCACCGGACGGGGATCATTCCGTCTTCGCTCCGTCTACTCCTATGACAAGAAGGAAAACTGCATCGATATTCTCCAGATTCCCTATACCACCTCAATCGAGGCGATTATGAAACGGATCTCGGATCTCGTCAAGGAAGGTTCGCTGAAGGAGATAGCGGACTTCCGGGATGAGATCGACTTGTCCGGTTTCAAACTGACCATCGACCTCCGCAGGGGAACGGATCCGGAGGCACTGATGAAAAAGCTCTTCCGTCTGACCCCCCTTGAGGATGAGTTTTCCTGTAACTTCAACATCCTGATCGGGAGTACTCCACGGCAGCTCGGGGTTCTCGAAATCCTGAAAGAGTGGATTCACTTCCGCTCACAGACCCTCTCCAGGGAACTGACTTTCGAATGGAACCGGAAAAGGGACAAGCTCCATCTTCTCCTGGGGCTGGGTAAGATTCTTCTTGACATTGACCGCGCCATTGCCATCGTTCGCGGAACCGAGCGGGACGAAGACGTGGTTCCCAATCTGATGAAGGGCTTCTCGATTGATGAAGTTCAGGCGGAGTATATCGCTGAAATCAAACTGCGGAACCTCAACCGTGCCTACATCATCGAGCGAATCCGTGAGATAGAATCTCTTCAAAAGGAGATTGCGGACCTGCGTGCGACCATAGACAGCGAAGTGAAACTGCGCCATCTGATTGCCAAGCAGCTTACAGAGATCGCTGAGAAATTCGGAAAACCACGAAAAACTCAGCTCGTTCACGGGGTGATGCGTGAGGTCGAGGCGCTTGAAGAACCGGTGCCGGATTACCCTGTCCGGGTTGTTCTTTCCCGCGACGGCTATTTGAAGAAGATTACCATGGCCTCCCTTCGCGGGAGCGATGAGCTGAAATTCAAGGAGGGAGATTCTCTTCGTTATTCGGAGGATGCGAGCAACGCGGACGAGATGATCTTTTTCTCGGACCGCTGTCACGCCTTCTGCATCCGTCTGGATGATTTCGAGGCAGGAAAAGCGTCCGGAATGGGAGACTTCGTTCCCGCCAAGCTCGGTTTTGAAAGCGGGGAGCGCTGCATCTGCGGGAAGGCGTTCTCCTCCCGCTCCGAAGCGACCGGATGGTTCGTCTTCCTGTTTGAAAACGGGAAGGGAGTCCGCATTCCCTGTTCGGCCTATGAGACGAAATCCAACCGACGGCGTCTGACAGGTGCGTACTCGGGTGCCTCTCCCATCGTTGGCGCTTTCTATGTGCCGGAAAAGAAACCGGTTCCCCTGCTTCTGTTTGCGTCGAACGGAAAGGGAATGATCCTTTCCTCTGACCTGATTCCCGAGAAATCGACCCGAACGGCGGCCGGAGTTACCCTGATGACGTTGAAGGCCGGAGCGAAACTGACAGGCGCCTATGCATCCCCTGACAGGGTTCTTTCGGACCTGACCGGTCTTCGAAAACTCAAGATTCCGTCTTCCGGGGTGGGGCTTCCTGCGGATTTCCCGTATCCGGACCATATCTGACCGGGCAAACGGCGGTCTGCCGCTGTCTTGCCCCGACCGAAAGGAAGGTTTTGATGATGAAAAAGCGAGTTATTCTGTTTGCGGTTGCGATTTGCTTCTGCGGCATCCTGGTTTTTTCCGCTGTGGCGGCGAACCAGACGGATGACCTCCCCGTCACGGAGAGCTACGTGACAAAACTGTTTGATTCCCTGAGCGCCCGGATTGATGCTCTCTCCTCCGGAAGCGGTTCGGGAACATCTCAGGCATCGGTCGCCTTCACGGCGATTCAGCTGAAAAAAGGTCAGTCCATTACCGGATGCTGCGAGATCATTCTGCGTTCCGGGAAAGCGACCGCGGTCTGCCCCGGAATCAACGGCCTGTCTGATATTACCGAGGGGAAAGACGTAACCAACGGCGTGGCGCTGACAGCGGAGCATCTGCTGGTTATCCCGCGCGACGACGGGCGTGCGGTTAAGGTCACCACGGACGATGCATACTTTCTTGTACGCGGGGATTACAGGATTGAGGGATAATCTTTGCCCCAGGCTGTTTGATTTGAACCGGCCGGACGGCCGGTCCTTCGACCACCCTGTCTTTTCGGACGGGGAGAACCACTGAAGGAGGCGACTTCTTTCGTGAATGAAAAAACCAAGTTAATCGTTCGGATTCTTTGCCTGATTATGGCGCTGCTGATGATCCTCGGGGTCGTGGTTTCTCTGGTGCAGTCGTTCATGTTTTCGGTTCATGCGGAAGAAACCGAAGCAGCTGAGGATGATCTCTTGTTCCGGGTCGGTCTCCTGTTTGGAGACGATGCTCCCGTCAGCTATACGATTTCCGCGGAAAAAGGGTTTTCTCTCGGTTACTCCGATAAGGAAACCAACGTGTTTACTTCCGTTCTGACGGTGGCTTCCACGAGCATCGCCGTTTGTCAGGACGGCAACCTGTCGCTGTCGTCCGGGATCTATTCTCCTTCCAATTCCGGCGTAACCATCGGAGGATATCATCTCCAGCTCCAGTCGAAGTACTACGATGTTCCCTCTCTGCAGGCGGCTTTGAAAAGCGTAAACGGGAAGCTGTCTTCCGCAGGCATCCTTTCCAACCTGATCTATGCGTTTCCCTATACCAGCGACGGGGTGTTTTACATCCGGATCGGGGACTTTGCCTCGACGGTTACCGCAACCAGCAAAAAGGCTTCCGTTGCCGCTGCGCTGGGAGAGGAGCCCGGATACGCCTATCCTGATCAGAGTGTCATGAGTTTTGTCGACGTTTCTTCCAACCGGATTCTTTTTGAGGGACGGAGCAACCGTGCGCTCATGACAGCTTATCCGACACCGTCGAAAGGATCCAACGGCAAGACGACCGCTGTTCCGGTCGTGACGCCGAAGGGGAACCCCTATCTGGGAAGTTTCTGCTTCCAGAAGGAAGCGAGTGGCGTCACCGTAATGAATATTGTCCGGATGGACGATTATGTGGCCAGCTGTATGTCTTTTGAGATCGGTTCCTCCTGGCCGGAAGAGGCGCTCAAGGCCTTTGCGGTGTGTTCCCGTTCCTTTGCCATTTCCTACCGTGGAAAACATGCCTCGCTCGGATTTGATTTCTGTCCGGACTCAGACTGTCAGGCCTACGGGGGATCCCGAAGGGATAATGAGATTATCCGGAAGGCGATTGCGGATACGAAAGGACTGGTCGTTTCCTGCGACGGGGAAGTCTGTATCGTTTGCTATACGGCAGCAACCGCCGGGGGAACCGTCAGCAACGATCAGTGCTGGAACGCTCCGATGTACCGGTATCTGCGTGCTGTCAGGACGCCGTGGGAGGATTACCGCTCCCATCCTTACGGAGAATGGGTAACCACCGTGAGTGCCTCTGAACTCGGGACTTACCTTCGTGGAAGAGGCTACACCCAGCTTCAGGGGGCGGTCGCTTCCATGCAGATTCTTGAGCTTGCGGAAAAGACCACATACATATACCGGCTGAACATCAAGGATGTATACGGGAATTCCGTTACCATCAAAGGGACGGACTACGTGCGGTCCGCTCTTGCCAAATACGTAAAGAGCGCAGACTTCATCATTGCGAAAAACGGGATTGTTGACGGCCTTCAGAGCGGTTTTTCCGTCAAGACTCTGACCGGAACAATCTTTCTTCCCGTTCCGGATTCTTCCGGAAAGAAGACGATGTCCGTCCTGACAGGGGACGGTGTCCGGGAAGTGGATACCTCTGCCGGGCTCCGTGCTAAAAGCGCGAACGGCGAAGTCGTGTTTTCTCCTGTCTCCACCGAAATCCCTGATTACGGGAAAGAGGCCGTGAACAAAGCCGGAAAAGACCAGTTCGTTCTGATTGGAAAAGGTTATGGACACGGATGCGGCATCAGTCAGTGGGGCGCAAAAAACCTCTCGGAGCAGGGCTATTCCTACGAAGAGATTATCCATGCATACCTGACAGACGTTACGATCGAGCCCTATACTAACGTCACAGGCACGAAAGCATCATGAGCCCGACAGGCGGAACCGCTCCCGATCTTTTTCTTGTTGCACAGGATAACGCGTTCTCCAGAATGCTTATCATGGAACTGGAGGAGAACGGTTTTGAGTTCCTTCAGAGAGAGAAGATGGGAGAGGCGGAACTGTTGCACCTCTGCGAGGAGGATGTGCCGTTTCTTTTGGTGTTTGATGCGGACGGCGGGACAATTCCGACCGACCGGATCCTGAGCATCCTGTCCTATCATGAAGTCCCCGTGATCCTGTACGGTTATCCAGACGAACGCGTGTTCTCAGAGGACAGGATCGGTTTCCTGGAGTCGTCTGACAACCGGAAGGTGTTTCTCCGTCCGTTCCTGATTTCTTCTTTTCTCGGGACTGTGAGAGATTTTCAGCGGCGGGCCTTCCGAAGTCAGAGAACCTCGGACGCCCCCGTTCAGACCGGCTTTCCGGGGAATCTTGCAGACATGTTGATTCTTCGCAGGGAAGACCGAACGGTCCAGGTGGGCGGGGACGAGATACGTCTGACCGAATCCGAGTTTCTCCTTCTCAGCGCATTGCTTCGGCAGAGAGGCATCGCGGTTTCCAGGGATCATTTGCTCGAGCAGATGGATCTCGGAAAGGAAATGTCGGGAAAAACTCCCCGGGAACGAAAAACATCCACGAATCTCGTGGATGTTTATGTCCGTCATCTGCGTTCTCAGCTGGACCGGCGATACAGGATGCCCCTGATCGAGTCCGTTCGCGGAGTCGGCTATTTGATCCGATGATCCGATTTCAGGCTTTCCTCAGGGACAGCGTATAGCTGCAGTTCCCAGGCGGGAACCGAAGCGAATCGCCGCAGAAAGAGACGGTAGAAGGGGAAGAGACTCCTGATCAGGAGCGGCAAAGCAAACAAATCTTCCGTCCTGTGGTACATCGCCACCTGAAGCCTGGGATGGTTCGCCCGGATTGTTTCTGCTGTTCCCCGGACTGCTTCCGCCTCCGCCCCCTCCACATCGTATTTGATCCAGTCTGGGACTGAGCCTGCCAGTAGTTCGTCCGGCGGACATGCCTGGACGGAAACCGGTTCCGTCCCTTTGTGCTTCCTTTCGCCGGTCTCGACGGCTGAGCCTCTGCTTCCATCCTGAAAAAAAGGGAGCGTTCCCCCGCCGCTCCATGCGGCAAAAGGAAAGCAGAGGATTTGAATCCGGTTTTGTCCCTGCGCGAAAGCGCTGAGTTTAGCGAATGACTTTGCATCCGGTTCCATCGCGAATACCTGCTTCAGGGATGGGGCGTCGTTCATCAGTTCGCGGATTGTGTCACCTGTATACGCCCCCAGGTCCGCTGCGATATGGATTCTGTCCGGGCAGATCAGTTCCGACCGAACGGAATCGGGGTCCGACACCGCTTCAAACAGTTCCCGGACTTCGCCGGTGAATTTGTAACGCAGCACCGAGCGGAAAATCCGATGCGATTCTTCATCCGAGAAAAGAGAGTCCGCTTCCAGGAAATGGTTGCGGTTGGCTGTCAGAAACTCGCGGTCAAATAGCGTATCTCCTGCAACCGGGAGATCGGGAGCAAGTGTTTCGTAGTTCTTGGAGAGATCGGAAAACCGTTTTAGAACTTCCGGCCGGTTTGATCCGAATGCGATCAGGATCATGGGATCCGGATGGCGTTCGATTGTTTCGGAGAAGGAAAGAACGGGCTCTCCGTGAAACCGCTTGCCCCGGACGAATTCATCGCTGGCAAAAAAGGCGGAAGGCGTTATCCCGTTTGTTTCAAGCACCCTGAGCAGTTTGTCCGCGCCGTCCCCGGTGCCGTAGAGGACGACCGGCTTTTTCGTATTCCGGATCCGTTCCCAGACCCCTGCTCTGTTTTCCAGTGCGGTTAGGAAGTCATCCATAAGCTGCATGTTCCTCTCTACTTGTGATTTTCCGGTATTTTCTTATTGTCGGGAAGGGGATAAACAGAAAACCCATGATAGCGATCGATCTTTCCACCGGGGATTCCTTTCCCCTTTCATCCTTGCCTCCGCTGTCCGCAGCGCTCGGTAATTTTGACGGAGTGCACCTGGGACACGCCGCCGTCCTCACCAGGGCATCCGACGAGGCTCAGCGCCTCGGCCTGACCCCTGCCGTCTGGACCTTTGATCCCATTCCAGCCGCCAGAGAACATCTCTGCGGGAGAGAGGAACGGTTCCGGCTGTTCCGCGAGCAGGGAATCCGGCTCGCCGTCTGTGCCTCGTTCGAGGAAGTGAAAAAGTGGTCTCCCGAACGGTTCGTCCGCCGCTGCCTTCTGGAAAGGTGTTCGGTTCGCGCTGCTGCTTGCGGATATAATTACCGGTTCGGAAAAGATGCCGCCGGGACGCCGGAACAGCTTGCTTCGCTGCTCTCGGAGCAGGGGATCCCTTTGAGCGTCGTTCCCGCCTGCACAGCGGACGGAGAAGCAATCAGTTCGTCCCGAATCCGCTCTCTGATTCTGTCGGGAGATGTCGCGGAAGCAGCAAAGCTGCTGGGACGTCCGTATTTCGTGACGGCACCCGTGGTGCGGGGAAACAAGCTTGGAAGGCTGATGGGATTCCCGACGATCAATCAGGAACCGCCGGAGGGAATCTGTCTCCCCGGACGGGGCGTCTATGCGACCGCAGTTTCGACGGACGGTGTTCTGTATCCGGCGGTGACCAATATCGGAACGCGCCCGACGGTAACCGGAGACTCGGAAACAGCTTACACCATGGAGACGCACATGATCGGATATTCGGGCAATCTCTACGGGAAAACGGTTTCCGTTCTGTTCCGCTATCGACAGCGGGGAGAAAAGCACTTTTCGGATCTTGAGGAACTGATTGCCGAGATTCGGAACAATGCCGAGGACTCGGCTCGATCTTTTGCAGATGTCACGGCGACGGACCGTCCGTCGGAAGGAGTCTGAAATGCTGAACGCGAGAAGAAGAGGGGAGACGGCGACCGGGGTGTTTCGCGCCCTGGTTTGCCTGCTCTGTCTGCTGGGGACTCTGGTTTCAGTCGTTCCGCATGTCCATGCCGTGGAAGATCCTCAGGATCTGACGTCTCAGTCCTGTCTGATTTACAACCTCGAAACGGATTCCATTCTGTTCGGGAAGGACATCGATGCGCTGGTCTATCCTACCGCGACTGTCAAAATTCTCGTCGCACTGATGGCTCTTGAATATTATGCGGATGATCTGGATCAGATCCTGACGGTCACCAATGAGGCCATTTCCGGGACAGCGGGAACTTCTTCCATCAATCTGGCGGAAGGGGAGGAAATCTCCGTCCGGAATCTGATCTACGCCCTCCTTGTCATCGGAGCAAACGACGCGTCGTCCATGCTGGCTTATCACATGGCGGGGAACGTTACCGCGTTCGTGACCCGCATGAATGCCAGACTGCGGGAGATGGGCTGCAATGATTCCGTGTTCACCAATGTGACCGGACTGCACGACGAAAACATGGTTACCACGGCGCGGGACATGCTGACAATTGCCCAGGCTGCCTATAACAATCCCAATTACATGTCGATGTCCTCTGTTACGAGCTACACGATTCCCGCAACCAACAAGCGTTATGAAAGAATTCTCTACAATCGGAACTTTATTGTCTCCACTCAGTACTACACCAAATACTATAATCCTCTGGCCAAGGGTATCTGTGCCGGGAACACCAGAGAAGGTGGCTACTGCCTGGTTACCTCCATCCGGAAGAGCGGATGTACCTATCTGATTGTGTGCATGGGATCTTATTTCAATGAGGAAGAGAACTATATCTACACCTACAAAGACTGCAAGACTCTCGTAGACTGGGCTTATGACAACTATGATTTTGTCAACGTGATCGATACCACGACGATGGTTTGCGAGATCCCGGTCAAACTGTCCCAGGAAGTGGACTACGCGACTCTTCTGCCCGAAGAGCCGGTGAAGATGTTTCTCCCGAGAGAGGTTGACGTTGCGACCGCTGTTTCCCTGAACTGGGTTCTGATGGACGACACCATCGAAGCGCCGGTCAAAGAAGGACAGATCGCCGGAATTCTGTCCGTCCTCTATAACGGAAAACTGTACACTACGGTCAACCTGGTAACGAAAAACGATATCAGCAGGAGTGAATTTCTGTACCTGCTTTCCGTCATTCGCGCTGTGGTCACCAGCCAGCCGTTTTTCATCGCCTGCGGCGTCCTTCTGCTGCTCGGCGTTTACTACGTTCTCTTTACCGCCGTTTACAGGGAAAAGCAGCGCAAGAGGGAGCAGAAGCGGAAACAGCCGAATCTGTCACGCAGATAACTGAACTCTCAAAGAGGGTCGCGACAAAACGCGATCCTTTTTCTTTTCCCTCCCAGCCGCTCTGCTGCCTTCGGCAGGCATTCTACCATATTGCGATGTTGTTTTCAATCTTTTTTCTTCTTTGAGGGTGGAAAGGGAGGTTTCGGCTGCGGAGAGCCGGGGTGGAACGGCGGAAAAAGGCCCGTTTTTCAGCAGAAAAAAGCGAAAAATAATTGTTGACACTGAAAAACCGATGTGATATAATAAAACACCTCTGCGAAAAAGAAGACCCTGTTTCTTTTTCCTTTTTCGTGAACGGTGCAGGAAATCCGACCACCGTTGGCGGTTTATCCGTTTGAGGGAGGTACAGCCGCTTCCGGAACAACAGCGGCGAAAAGAGAAAACCGCGCGGATCGCGTCGGGACCCGGGCGGCCGATTTTTACAGGAGGTGCCTATCCATGAGAGTCAAGATCACCCTCGCATGCAGCGAATGCAAGCAGCGGAACTACGACACGACGAAGAACAAGAAAAACGATCCGGACAGACTGGAACTGAAGAAGTACTGCCGTTTCTGCCGCAAGCACACTGTCCACAAAGAATCGAAATGAGCGGGAAGGGAACTTGTGATGGCTGAAAAGGAAAAGAAAGCGGAAGTTGCCGCGCCCGCAGCAAAAAAAGCGGACAAACCCGCCAAGAAGGACAAGGTTAAGTTCACGGAACGGATCGCGAAGTTCTGGCGCGATTATGCCGCAGAATTTAAGAAGATTGTCTGGCCCACCAAGGAAGATACCGTCAAGAACACGGCAGTTGTCGTCGCCAGCATTGTTGCGGTCGGGATTTGCGTCGCGATTCTGGACTTCTTATTCTCCCAGGGTCTTACACTGCTGAGTCATCTGTGAGCTGCAGGCAGCCGAAGTCGAAACGAGGCGTCCAAGCAGCAGAGAGGAGGTCGCAGTGAACCAGTCTTCATCCGAAGCGCGCTGGTATGTCGTTCATACCTATGCCGGCTATGAGAACAAGGTCAAGGAAAGTCTGACCAAGGCGATTGAAAACCGGAACCTGTCGGATTTCATTTTCGACATTCAGATTCCGGTGGAACGTACGATCGAGATAGACGGCGACAAACAAAAAGAAGTGGAAGACAAAATCTTCCCCAGTTACGTCCTGATCAAAATGATTATGATGGACCAGAGCTGGTACGTCGTTCGGAACATCCGAGGCGTTACCGGTTTTGTTGGCCCGGGTTCCCGCCCGATCCCCCTGACCGACGAAGAGGTAAAGGCGTTGCAGCTCGAGAAACCCGAGGAAGGGAAAGAAGAAACGGCGGCCAATGTCCGTCTGCCGTTTGCCGTCGGGGATTCCGTTACGATCCAGCGCGGCATGCTGATCGGAAAGACAGCTGTCGTTGAGGCAATTTCCCCGGACTGCAAGAGAGTTACCGTCAAGGCGCAACTGTTCGGACGGGATACGTCCATGGAACTCGATGTCGCTGACATCAAAGCTTAGACCGGATTCGGTTAAGCAAGCGGGACGGCACTTCTTTTAATGGCCGCCCTGTGTGGGAGGAGTCCTTTCTGAGACTCCGTCATTCAAATTACCACAAATGGAGGAATTATCATGGCAAAGAAAATTATGGCTTACGTCAAACTTCAGCTTCCCGCGGGGAAAGCCACCCCGCAGCCGCCGGTTGGACCTGCACTCGGTCAGCACGGCGTGAATATTTCCGCTTTCACCAAAGAATTCAACGAAAGAACAAAGAACGACATCGGTCTGATCATCCCGGTCATTATCACGATCTATGCCGACCGTTCCTTCTCTTTCATCACGAAGACTCCCCCCGCAGCCGTTCTGATCAAGAAGGCCTGCAATATTGAGTCCGGTTCCGGGACGCCCAACAAGACCAAAGTCGCCACGATCAAAAAGGAAGACATCCGCAAGATCGCCGAGACCAAAATGGTTGACCTGAATGCGGCAAACCTCGAAACCGCGATGAGCATGATCGCCGGAACTGCCCGCTCCATGGGTGTTACGGTGGAAGAATAAGCCGGGGAGGATCGATACAATGAAAAAAGGGAAAAAATATCAGGACAGCGAAAAACTTTTCGATAAATCGAAAATGTATGATGCTGAAGAAGCTATGAGCTATGTCTGCCAGACCGCAAAGGCAAAGTTCGACGAGACCGTGGAACTTCACATGCGTCTGGGCGTTGACTCCCGTCACGCGGATCAGCAGGTTCGCGGAGCGATCGTTCTTCCGAACGGGACCGGTAAAACCGTACGCACCCTCGTTTTTGCCAAGGGCGATAATGCGGAAGCCGCCAGAGGAGCCGGCTCCGACTATGTCGGTGATGTAGACTTTGTGGAAAAGATCCAGAAAGAAAACTGGTTCGAGTTCGATGTAGTGATTGCGACTCCGGACATGATGGGCGTCATCGGACGTCTGGGCAAGGTGCTCGGCCCGAAGGGCTTGATGCCGAACCCGAAGGCCGGAACTGTTACCACGGATGTGGCAAAGGCCGTCCGGGAAGCCAAAGCCGGTAAGATTGAGTACCGTCTCGACAAGACCAACATCATTCACTGCCCGATCGGAAAAGCTTCCTTCGGTACAGAGAAGCTCCTGGAAAACTTCAACACCCTCGTCGGCGCCGTGATCAAGGCGAAGCCGGCATCTGCAAAAGGCCAGTACATCAAATCCTGTGTCCTCGCCACGACCATGGGCCCCGGCGTCAAGGTCAACTACGCAAAACTGGTCTGATCTCTTCGGAAACTTGGAGAAACGCACCGTTCTCCGGATCATCCCGCGACCCCGGTCATCTATCCTATCCTGATTTTTCTGTCGCAGAGAAAACTCGAAGCGAGACTTTTCGACCCTTCCGGACCACCGGAAGAAGCGCCATACGGACAGCCGGTCGAATGCCGACCCCCGGTACGGAAGGTATCGGGCAGTTCAAGTACGGCAACTTCTGTTGCTTTTTATTGATTGAGTGTCAGAGCTCAAATTTTATGAGTTGGTTACTTTATAACCTCCGGTGAGGAGCCGGTTTGTGATTCTTCTGCGGAAACGCATGAGCACAATAACTTATGAAACGGTCAATAAGAGTAGTAAAAGTAAGCATTCTTGCTTCGCAATGAACGACTTTCTGTATAGGCTCTGCATGATGGGTGGAAAAGAGGGAATACAAGCCTTCGGTCTTTTCCGTCCCGATCCCCGTAATCCGTTGCATGGGTATTGTGCTTTCGCACAGTACCCATCTTTTTTTGCCTGGAAGGAGCGGAAGCATGGAAAAAATCATCGAACTGAAAAACATCACCAAGGAATACGATGGGGAAAAGGTCCTCGACAACATCAATCTGGACATCTACGACAAGGAGTTCGTCACGATTCTGGGGCCGTCCGGCTGCGGAAAAACCACGACGCTCCGGATTATCGGCGGGTTTGAGATGCCGGACGAAGGAGACTGCATTTTCGACGGAAAACGGATTAATGATGTTCCCGCCTACCGCCGTCATGTCAACACGGTCTTTCAGAAGTACGCGCTGTTTCCGCACCTCAACGTGTTTGAGAACATCGCCTTCGCGCTTCGTCTGCAGAAAGTTCCCGAAAGGGAGATCGTGACGCGCGTTCAGGAAATGCTCGAACTGGTCGCCCTCAAGGGCTTTGAGCACAAAAAGGTGACCTATCTCTCTGGCGGCCAGCAGCAGCGGGTTGCCATCGCGCGCGCCCTGATCAACCAGCCCCGCGTGCTTCTGTTGGACGAACCGCTCGGTGCCCTGGATCTGAAGCTGCGCAAGGATATGCAGAAGGAACTGAAGAACATTCAGACCCGCACGGGAATCACTTTTATCTACGTGACGCACGATCAGGAAGAGGCGCTCACGATGTCCGATACCGTTGTCGTCATGTCCGAGGGACGGATTCAGCAGATCGGAACGCCGACGGATATCTACAACGAACCGGTCAATGCCTTCGTCGCGGACTTTATCGGCGAGTCGAACATCCTGGACGGCGTTATGATCAAAGACCGTCTGGCACGTTTTGCCGGAAAGGATTTCGTCTGCGTGGACGGGGGATTTGACCCCAACGAGCCGGTGGACGTTGTCGTCCGCCCCGAAGACGTGGACTTCGTGGATGTGGAAAAAGGCATGCTGACCGGCACGGTGACTTCCGTCAACTTCAAAGGAGTCCATTACGAGTTTATCGTCGACATCAACGGATTCAAGTGGATGATTCAGTCCACGGATTTCGTGGAAGAGGGCAGGGAGATCGGGCTCTATATCGAACCGGATGCAATTCATATCATGAAGAAGTCCGAGTACTCCGGACTGTACGGCGACTACTCCTCTTATTCGGACGAACTGGACGAGCTGTCCAACGCGGACGACGTCGAGGAATGACGGAGGGGAAGACATGCGGAAAAAGAGTTTCATGTCCTCGCTGGTTGCCGTTCCTCATATGGTGTGGTGTGCGCTGTTTATCGTCGCACCGCTCCTTTTCGTGATCTATTACTCCTTCACGAATACGGAAGGCTCCTTTACTCTGGACAATCTGACCCGACTCTCCGATTACGGAGACACCTTCCTCCTGTCCGTGGAAATGTCGATCATCGCGACCTTCTTCGCGTTTCTGGTCGGGTATCCCTTTGCCTACTTCATGGCAAGACAGTCGGAAACCGGACGCAAGATCTGTATGATCCTTCTGATGCTTCCCATGTGGACCAACCTGCTGATCCGGACCTACTCTATGATGGCCATCCTGGACGACGGCGGGTTTCTGAACAGTGTTCTCGCCTGGATCGGCCTGGGTCCCGTCCATATCGTGGGAACGAAGGGCGCCGTGATTTTCGGAATGGCGTATGATTTCTTCCCCTATATGGTTCTTCCGATCTATACGGCGATCTCGAAGATCGACAACCGTCTGATGGAAGCCGCGCAGGATCTCGGATGCAACGGCAGGCGGGTACTCACCCGGGTCGTGCTTCCTCTTTCCAAGTCCGGTATTATTTCCGGCATCACGATGGTGTTCGTTCCTTCCATCAGCACGTTTTACATCTCGCAGAAACTGGGCGGCGGTACTTTCGAGCTGATCGGCGACACGATCGAGCGGCAGTTCCAGGTTCCCTCCACCTACAACATCGGGGCGATGATTTCCCTCGTCATGATGATTCTGATCCTGATTTCGGTTGCGGTCATGAACCGCTTCTCGGAGTCCGAGGATTGACGGGAAAGGAGAAGAGAAGTGAAATATCTGTCTAAGGTATACCTGGTCCTGGTCTTCATGGTTCTCTACATCCCGATCCTCGTTTTGATGCTGTTTTCCTTCAACGACACGAGCAACACCGGCGCGCTGACCGGAATGTCCTTCTACTGGTACCGGGAGTTGTTCCGCAGCGAGGACACGTTTGTCGCACTGAAGAACACCCTGATCCTTGCCGTTTCTTCCTCCCTGATCGCGACGGTTATCGGAACCGCCGCCTCGGTTGGCCTTTCCCGGATGAAGAAGCGCTATATCCGCCGTGCCGTGAACACCGTTACGGATATTCCCATGATGAACCCCGATATTGTGACCGGTATCTCCATGATGCTGCTGTTTGTCGCCGTCGGAACCATGCTGGGCCTGACCGAGAAGCTCGGATTCGTGACACTGTTGATCGCCCATATCACGTTCTCCCTGCCGTACGTCATCCTTTCGGTGATGCCGCGCGTCCGTGAGATGGATCAGTCGATTCCCGAAGCAGCGCTGGATCTCGGCTGCACTCCGCTCCAGTCCTTCTTCCGGGTGGAACTTCCGATGATCAGTCCCGGTATTCTTTCCGGTTTAATCCTGTCCTTCACCCTGTCCCTGGACGACTTCATCATCAGCTATTTCACGACCGGGAACGATTTCCAGACGCTCCCTCTGCTGATTTATTCCATGACCAAGAAAGAAGTCAAGCCCGACATCTACGCCCTGTCCACTCTTCTGATCGTCGCCATCACGATTCTCCTTCTCCTGGCGAACTTCTCCGGAGATCGGGACAAAAGGGTAAAGAAAAAGATCGCCAAGTACGCCAAGCAGCGTGCGGAATAGGAGGAGCCTGTATGAAAAGAACGGTCACTCTGATCCTGCTTCTTGCGCTTCTGTCTCTCCTGTCCGCTTCCTTTGCGGCGCCGGTGTCCGCCGCGCGGGAAACCGTGGTTCTCAACGTATACAACTGGGGCGAATACCTCTCTGACGGTTCCGAGGAAAGCTACGACGTCAATGCGGAGTTTGAGGACTGGTTCAACGAAAACCTCGCCGAGGAGTACGGCTACAACATCCGGGTCAATTATACGACCTACGCTTCCTGCGAGGATATGTACAATAAGCTTCGCTCCGGTGCTGTGACCTACGACGTGATCTTTCCCTCTGACTACATGGTGGAGCGTCTGATCAACGAGAACATGGTTCTTCCGCTGAATTTCGACAATATTCCGGCCTACGAAAACATCGATCCGAATTACAAGAACCTGTACTATGACCCGGACAACACCTATTCGGTTCCCTACATGTTCGGCATGGTCGGCGTGATCTACAATTCGGAGTTTGTGGACGAAGAGGACCTCGGTTCCTGGAATCTCCTCTGGAATCCCGACTACCGCGGGAAGATCCTTCAGTTCAACAACCCCAGAGACGCATTTGCCACGGCGATGTTCCGTGCCGGGCTGGACGTAAATTCCGAGAATCCGGAAGACTGGGAGCAGGCCCTCGAGGCTCTGATTGAGCAAAAGCCTCTCGTCCAGAGTTACGTCATGGACGAAATCTACAACAAGATGAAAAACGGATCCGCCTTCATTGCCGCGTACTACTGCGGAGATTTTCTCACCATGTACGAAGACAACGACATGCTGGATCTGTACTATCCCGAAGAGGGAACCAATATTTACGTCGACGCCATGTGCATTCCGTCCTGCAGCCAGCATAAGGAAGCGGCAGAGGCGTACATCAACTTCCTCTGCATGGAGGATCCCGCCGTTGCAAACGCGGAATACACGTATTACGGTTCCCCCAATCTGCTGGTCCGGGAGAGCGAAGAGTATCTGGAGTGCATCGAGGATGTCTACGAAGGGGCGATGGAACTCATCTATCCGGAGGAGGGCACCTATGTTGCCGAGTATTTCCATACGCTGAGCGACGCGATGCTGGATTACACCAACGAGCTCTGGGCTCAGCTGAAAATCGAGTCCAAAACGGAGACCTGGATCACTGTTTTCGCGGGATCGATCCTCCTCGTTCTCTTTGTCACGCTCGGCTTCTTCTCCGTGCGGAAAAAGATCCGCGAGAGGGGATACTGATTTTCCGCCTTTCGCAAAATCGCTTCCTCAGAGAGAGCAGAGGCTGGTTCGAAAAACGAAAAGGGGCCTTCGCAGGCGTTTTTAGCCGTGCGAAGGCCCTTCCTTTACGAAAGAGGTCGCATCTGAAAACAATCAGATCCGGGGTACGGGCAGGTCAAAAACGGAATCTTACCCGTGCTCTCCTGCAAGCCATTTTCTGCGGACTTCCTCGTACACTTCGTCCGGA